>NZ_QSDP01000169.1:0-7408 GCF_003463685.1 Parabacteroides sp. AM58-2XD | reverse complement strand
TCTGCTTTTTCATAATCCCCCATTAGGCAATATATATTCCCCAAAGTATTATATATGCTAACAAATACACTTGTATCATTTAATGTTCGAGCAATAGAATCTCCCTGATGTAGAATATTTAGTGCTTCATCTAAGCTGTTTTGATATGCTTTTTGTCTAGCTATGTTCTTTAGTGCAAGAATATAACTTTTGGTATTATTTGCTTGAAGAAAAGCATTTTTAGCGAACTCATAATCCTTTTCAGCATTCTGAATGTCTTTGTTTAATTCATGAATATTTGCTATACAGCTATATATATAACCCACTAAAGTGTAATCTTTTAGTTCTTTAGCTTTGGTTAATGAAAATAGAAACACATCTATTGCTTTATCATAATCTTCTGACTCTTTATATGATAGTCCTAAATAGAATCCAGATTTTACCATCTGAGTCCAATCTTTTTTAGCTTTATAAAAATCATATGTTTCTTCTATTATTGAGACCTGTGGCATTGGTGTATTAATTGAGTCTGAAATAATGCATTTCAAAAGACACCATTTGGCAAGAAGCTCTTTATTAAGTTTTGAACTGTCATTTATACTAGCCAATATAGAGTCAGCTGTATATGGAGAAGTTTTGATCATAGTTTCGGCAAGATCAATATCCTTGATATGTTTGGATGAACAACTAATCATCCAAATCATTAATGTTGATGCTAAGGCCAACAAATAAATATTAATTCTAGTGTTTGATTTCATTACGTTGTGAAATTAGGTTATTAGTTGATATATTGTAAGATACTGTAAACTTCAAATTAGTTAGGCGTACTTTGCAAATATATTGATTTGTTTGTATATCAAATTGTGTTTAATATGATTTTTCCTCAAAAAGTTGTATTCATATATTGGCTGATAATCAGTTGTATATGTGAAGGTGTGTATTCTAAAAAAATGAGTGGTTTAGAAGTAAGGTATTTGTAATTAGGTTATTATCCTGGTTTATGGGTAGACGGCTTTGAAATACATGTCTTTATTGGTGAAAATTTACAAATTTACAGACATATTAATGGTTAAGTATAATCAAGGGCTCCTTGGGGAACCCTTTGGATAGTGTACTTATTCCTTAACTTTCATTCTGCCAGAAGGACTTTTCCTATTTTGATCTGCAATTTTTGTAAGAACTCATTTTCGTAACTTTCAAAATCGATATCACTTAACTTGATTTTTTTTCAACGGGATTACTATTGCTGTTTTTAAGGTTCTCATAACCTGCTGCAATATCATCTAATTCTTTCTTGATACCATTGATACGTTTGGCGATATTAATGCCTTTCTTGTTTGCCATAAGATTCTATTTTTAGTTTATTATTTCGCAAATATATAAATATATTGAGTTCTATAACAAAAATATCGCTCTTTATTTTATTGTTTAAATAGGCTCGTGGCGAATAATATATATAGGGATGAATTTGAATAGATAACTAATAAAGCGATATCTCTTCGTTTTAATATATATAGTGGTTTTGTGTATAAAAAGTTCATAAAGGGAATTAGAAAAAAGAGCGAGTTATTATTTTACTCGCTCTTTAGTTTGATTATATGTTCTTAGAAAATTTCTCCATATCATATAATATTGAATAATCTTGTACTCTTGCGTAGCGCTCTGTCATTTTTACACTAGAATGCCCCATCATTGCAGCTACATTTTTAATTGATGCATGATCTGCTATGAGAAGAGTCGCAAAAGTATGCCGGGCTGTATGTGTGGTAAGCTTTTTGTTTATACCACAAACATCCGCTATTTCTTTCAAATAACTGTTCATCCGTTGATTCGTATCTACTGGTAATACTTTTTCTTTTGCTATACTGATTTTGTCATTTTTGTATTTTTCAAGAATTTCACAAGGTATTTTTGATACAGGAATAATTGCTTCTACACCTGTTTTGATTCTGTTTCTAATAATCCATTTGTTCCCATTTGAATCTACAAAGAAATCACTTTCGTGTAAATCATGAACATCAATAAAAGCCAATCCTGTCCAACAACAGAATACAAATATATCCCTTGTCCGTTCTAAGCGAGGAATAGAAAACTCTTTATTGTAAATTCTCATTACTTCATCCATTGTGAGAACGTCTTTTTTAACCTTTTCTTCTCTAAATTTGATTCCAAGAAATGGGTTGATTTTTATCCATCCGTTACCTAGTCCTATGTTGATAATCTTCTTGAAGCATTTCATGTAACGTATGACAGTATTTTGACAGAGATTTTTGTCCACTTTCATGAATGTCTCAAATTGTATTATCAGAGCTTTGTTTATGTCTTTTAAAGCTATATCCGAAGCTTTTGATTGACGAGCATACATTTCTTGAAATATAGCAAACAAAGTTTGTATCGGCCTACAGTGATCTTAGCAAGATCAATGCCGATTAAAGATTCCATTCGGTCAATTTCTTCCTGGAATACGGCAAAAAACATTTTGCATTGATTTGCTTTGCTTTTTTTACCGATGAATCTGTCTTTGATTTCTGAGAGTGTAATAGGTAACCCTTCATCTTCTAAATTACGTAATATCTCATATACCTGAGAGCGGATCGACTCAAGATACATATTGATCTCAATGGAAACGCTATCTTTTCCGATGGCTCTTTCTTTTTTCTGGTTCCATAATTTTGGTAGCACTCTTCTTTTTAGTTGTAACTCGATTCTTTGTCCTGCAAGAGTCATTCTCATATAAATAGGAGATTCCCCAGTTTTTAATAGACTAACTCTTCTGATCATGAACAATAACGAAAATGTTTGCTTTGCCATTTTTTCTTCCTCCTTTGATTAATTAATAACTTGTTTCTGAGCCACAAAGAAGAATAGGTGGTAAAATGGTGAAATGTTGTGAGTTAGGGGTAAATTCGGGAGGGAATTGAGCCTTAAAAAAATCCTCCCCGAATTACACACCTTGAAACCGCAGGATTCGGTGTATTTTTCCTATTGGATATAAAAGGAAAACCCCTGAACTCGCTTTGAATTCAGGGGTTTGCTTCATTTTTCCTCTTTAATAAGTGGTGCCACCAGGAATCGAACCGGGGACACAAGGATTTTCAGTCCTTTGCTCTACCAACTGAGCTATGGCACCGTTGTTTTGTTTAACGGGTGCAAAGATACGGACTTTTTTTTAATATGCAATAGTTCGATGGAAAAAATGATAAAAATTATTCATTAAGTGAATTCCAGCCCTGGGCTTTCAGTTCAACTTCTCCACCGTCACGGCCTACTAGATAATTGCCCAGTTCGGGACGGGTAATGTGACCGATGACTTTAACTCCTTTTATCTCAGAAACTTTGTCGTGGGCGGTTAGAGGGACGGTGAACAAAAGCTCATAATCTTCGCCGCCATTCAGGGCTGCCGTCGATAAATTCATGTTGAACTGCTCTGCCATAGCTGCTGTCTGGTAGTCGATAGGAATGCGATCTTCATAGATACGGCAACCTACATTGCTTTGCTTTGATATATGAAGTAATTCGGAAGAAAGGCCGTCCGAAATGTCCATCATGGAGGTAGGAACAATACCGGCTTTGTCAAGCAACTCGATGATGTCTTTGCGGGCTTCCGGTTTTAACTGGCGTTCCAGTAGATATTCCTTGCCGGTGAAGTCGGGGGTAAATTCTTTTTCTCCTTTAAATACCCTTTTTTCTCTTTCAAGCAACTGCAAACCCATATAGGCGGCTCCCAGGTCTCCGGATACGCAGACAAGGTCGGTATCTTTTGCTCCGCTGCGGGTGACTGTTTTTTCTTTTTCACCTTCACCGATACATGTAATGCTGATGCACAGGCCGGTCAAAGATGCGGAAGTATCACCACCTACAATGTCAACTCCATAAATATCACAGGCCAGTTGGAGACCCGAATAGAATTCTTCCAGTTCTTCTACCGAAAAACGTTTGGATATACCGAGGGAGACCGTTATCTGTTTCGGTTTTCCGTTCATTGCATAAATATCGGAGAAGTTGACGACTGCTGATTTATATCCCAGGTGTTTTAGTGGAACATACGTCAGGTCGAAGTGAATGCCTTCAAGTAAAAGGTCGGTTGTTACCAATACCTGCTTTTCCTTATAGTCTAGTACTGCGGCATCATCGCCAACGCCTTTTACTGTACTTTCGTTTTTTAACTCTATCTTTTCTGTAAGGTGGCGGATTAAACCAAATTCGCCTAATGTTGCAATTTCTGTTCTTTTGCTCATCTTTTATTTATCGTAACAAATTATCTTTATGGAAAGTTGTTATATGTTTTTTGATTTCATCGTCAAATTTCTTGTCCAGGCAGAATTCGATGGTAATCGGCAAATAATACATGCACGTTTTCCAATCTTCCGGAATGTGCGGATTATCCAATAGCCGGGCGGCATCTTTTTCTGTAACCAGAATGTATTTGGCGGATGACTTCATTTTATCAAAGGTATTTTTAATGCGTCGTATATCGGATTTTTCGAAGGCATGATGGTCCGGAAAAATCAGCGGCGTTACCTTGTCGGAAAACTTTCCGACTTCTTTGATGAACCCTTCGGGAGAAGCGATGCCGGATATAACCAGCAGTTCGTCTTCTTTTTGAATGTCTTTCCGGCTGAGCGGTTTGCCCTGATTCCCGAATACCGGTTTAATTTCATCGTAAGCGATATGTGTGAAGTGGATGGACTGGTGGGCCAGCAACTTCATGTTTTCTTCAATGATGCGGTACTCGATAGGTTTCATATCCTCCTCGCATTTGGTGACGATAACCATGTCTGCCCGGCGTATTCCGCAGATAGGTTCACGCAGGCGGCCGGCGGGGAGTAGCTTGTCGTTGTAGAACAAACGATGGTAGTTAGTCAGGACGATAGAGAATGAAGGGGCGACGTAGCGGTGCTGATAGGCATCGTCAAGAAGGATGACTTGCGGACGCTGTTCTTCAGGAAGTGCCAGCAGTTTGCCGATACCTTCGCGACGGTCGGCATCTACGGCCACGAGAATATCGGGAAACTTATGTTTCATCTGATAAGGTTCGTCACCAATCTCGTGGCTTGTGCTCTGCTCGTTTGCCAGGATAAAACCGGAAGATTTTCGTTTATATCCCCGGCTGAGTACGGCTATCCTGTAATCATCCTTTAATAAACGGATGATATATTCGGTATGAGGTGTTTTCCCTGTTCCTCCCACAGCCAGATTCCCAATGCATATAATAGGTATAGGATATGACTCCGAAGACAGCAGTCGCCAGTCGAACAGCTGATTGCGGAACCGGACTCCTATTCCATACAGGAAGGAAAAGGGAGAAAGCAGAGAGTGTATTTTTATGTTGTTTTCTGTCGGCATCTCGGATTATAATGGTTTAACATCATAAGGAAGTCGCGCCTGGACTCCGGTTGTCGATTTGATATTATTCAGTGTTTTGAAATACTCATATTCTTCGCCCAATACACTTTTTACAACAGAAACTTTTACTTCACCGAGCTGTTTTTCGATGAATTCTTTCCAGAAATCTTTGGAACCGGAAACATAAGTCAGGCTGTAATCAGTCAGGTCGGCTAAAGAGGCGGCAGTCTCGATAGCTTTATCTATACCTCCGAGTTCGTCAACCAGGCCACGTTCTTTTGCTTGTTCGCCGGTCCAAACGCGTCCTTGCCCTATTTCGTTGATTGCTTCCTTGCTCATATCGCGGCCATCGGCGCAACGAGTAATGAATGTGTCATACCCTCTCTCAACAAATGATTGAATCAGGACTTTTTCATCTTCACGCATCGGACGGCTCATGTCTCCCAAATCTGCGTATGTATTTGTTTTTACAATATCGGTAGTAAGCGACAGTTTATCGAATAAGCCGTTACGTTCGGGAAAATACCGAAAATACCGATAGAACCGGTAAGCGTGTTGGGTTCAGCTACGATTTTGCTGGCGGCACACGAAATATAGTAACCTCCCGAGGCAGCTACATCGCCCATGGAGACAACAATCGGCTTTACTTTTTTCAATTCGATGACCTGGCGCCAGATTTGTTCGGATACGAAGGCACTTCCGCCTGGTGAGTTGACACGGAAAACAACGGCTTTTACGTTTTCGTCATTTTTTAACTTGATGAGTTCGGAGGCTACTTTTTCTGTAATAGCCTGTTCCGTATTATAAGGTGAAGAGGGAGTTTCGGGTTTGATTTCGCCTTCTGCATACAGGATTGCTATACGATCTGCCTTTTCACGACTGATGGTTTTAATGCTTTTCATATTTGAAAGGCTGGCGGTCTGTAGGCGTTTGTCGCTTTGTCCGGCCAGCTCTTTTACGAATTCTTCGGCTTCGGGACGGTATTTCAATTCATCAATCAGGCCGCATTCGACAGCTTTTTCGGCCGCAGAGAAAGCATAGCCTTGATTGGCAAAGCTATTGATGTCGGCAACCGGGATTTTTCTGGATTCGGCAATGCCGTTGGTTACATTGTCCCAAATGGTACTTATATATGATTGGATTTGTTCACGGTTGGCGTCACTTAGTTTGTCGAGCATGAACGGTTCAACAGCGCCCTTGTAAGTTCCGACTTTAAATATCATCATTTCTACGCCGACCTTTTTTAATAAATCTTTATAGAACATCGTTTGTGAAGCCATTCCGACAAGTCCTAACGTACCTTGTGGATTCAGGAAGACTTTATCGGCAACAGAACATAGATAATAGCAACCCTGCGTATAATTATCAGAATAAGCAATAATGAATTTTCCGCTTTCTTTGAAATCATTCAATGCTCTGCGTATGGCCTCTAGGCTGGCAGAGCCGGTGCTAAGACTTTTTGCTTCTATATATATGCCTTTAATGTTTTTGTTCTCTTTGGCAGTCTGGATAGAGGAAAGAATATCTTTTAATGAAAGAGACTTATCTGTTTCACCCATCAGCATAGCGATTGGGTTTTCTTCGGTATTGTCGGAGAGGTTTCCTTCAAGCGTTAATTTATATACGGTATTGCTTTTTGGGGTGTAATCAGGAGTACTACCTACACTGGCTGCAATACCAATCAGAGTGAATACAAATACAATGGAAATCAGGCCAACAGCAACAAAAACACCTAGTGCTGAGGCGAACATCATTTTAAAAAATTGTTTCATATCTATATTTCGTAAGTTTTTATCAGACAGCAAATATAGTTAACTTATTGATACTAACCATTCTTTTGCCTTGAATTATTTCGGGAGATATGTCTCTTTGCTGTTAGAACTTTGGTATAGACTCTATTACTATTTATTGTAACTGGGGTAAGAGAAGTAAACAGATCCTATTTATATATCTTTTTTCTGAGTTTTCCCCGACCTCCCTGCAAATCTCCCAATGTTATAACTATTCTTTCTGATGGAATAATTAATCGTTCGACAATCATTCTCTATTCATTAAACAGATGTTCTCTATTCATTCGACAACT
>NZ_QSDP01000168.1:0-7445 GCF_003463685.1 Parabacteroides sp. AM58-2XD | reverse complement strand
AGAAACAACTTGTAAACCGTCAGCTGAAGCAGACGGCAAATGAACCTGCAATAGTCAAGTGACTCTGATTAGGATGGTTGTATAGGCGGGAATATGACACACCCCCTTCGCCCTCTCGAGAGGGGAGCCAGTTACAACCAGTCACTATAAATAGCTCAAATTTGATAATAATTGTAATAAGAGTTATCCCTATTGGCATATGCTTATACTATTTTAAAATAGGCTGATTAGCAGAGCTATGTTCAATACCGTAACCATGGTTCCCAATAATACGAGAAGGATGGTGGTTGAACGGGAATTGACATATTGTCCCATTACTTTCTTGCTGGAGGTTAGATATACCTGGGTAAAGACTGTGATAGGAAGCTGCACGCTCAACAGCATCTGCGAGAGGATCAACCCTTTGAACGGGTCGCCGATCAGGAAGATGATGAGCAAGGCCGGGACGAATGAAAGAATGACTCCCAGCTTGGAGTGTAAGTCTTTATGATTGTAGGCTTCCCCATAGAAGCCGGCAAAGATGGAGGCTCCCGCAATACCCGATGTAATTGTTGAAGAGACACCGGCCAGCAGCAGTGCGGCGGCAAAGATCACGCCGGCGTTGTTTCCAACCAGGGGAACCAGTAATTGTTGCGCCTGGTCCAGTTCGTCTACGGTAATCTTTTCTTTAAAGAATGTTGCTGCTGCCAGGATGATCATGGCCGAGTTGATCGCCCAGCCGATAACCATCGACAGGAGCGTATCATAAAATTCATATTTCAGCTGCTTCTTGATGACGGATTCATCTTCCAGGTTCCATTCGCGGCTCTGTATCACTTCCGAGTGGAGGAAGAGGTTGTGGGGCATCACTACGGCACCGAGTACACTCATGATGATCAGCATGGAGTTGGGAGGAAACGACGGTTTTACCCATCCTGTGACGGCCTGTCCCCAATTGACATCGACCAAAGCCAGTTCATACAGGAAAGAGAGGCCGATAATGGAAACGAACATGATGATCCAGCGTTCTATCTTGCTGTAGGTATTGCTGAGAAGCATAATCAGGCAGGCAATCGTAACGATTACGGCACCAATCTTTATCGGTATGCTGAACAGCATCCGCAGTGCAATGGCTCCACCCAATATCTCGGCAAGCGAAGTCGAAATGCTGGCAAGCATGGCTGAACCCAGAATAGGACGGCTAAGCATCCGGGGCATATATTTATTGGTTGCTTCCGATAAGCACAAACCGGTTACAATGCCGAGGTGGGCAACGTTGTGCTGGATAATGATCAACATGATGGAAGAGAAAGTAACCACCCATAGCAGTGCATATCCGAATTCGGAACCGGCAGCCAGGTTGGTTGCCCAGTTTCCGGGGTCGATGAATCCTACGGTGACTAATAATCCAGGGCCTATGTATTTTAAAAGGTCTAATCCTCCGGAACGAGGTTTGTGATTGATCTTGAGTTTGTCTAGCAGTTTCATGTTTTAATTACTTGTTATATCAAAATGTTAGTTACTTTCTTTTTATTCTTTCCTGTAGTCTTTTGAAACAGACCTACCTCTAAATTCATTTAGACGTACGTGTAAATCGATTTAGACCTAGGTGTAAATAAAATTAGACGTACCTCTAATAGAAATAACAAAGGGAACGTTTTATTGTTTTCTACGGGAACGTCAGAATAAACGACGTTTTGTTTATCGCCGGATTGCTCTTTAAGGCAATGCTACCTCCCGAGAGCCGCATGATCTGCCGCGAGATGGATAACCCGATGCCGCTTCCGCCTTCTTTGGTCGTGAAGAACGGCACAAAAATATGTTCCGCTTCTTCCGGTGGAATGGTAGGACCATTGTTGCTCACCTCGATAATCACGGATTCGTCCGGATTACAATAGGCTTTCAGCTCGATTAGCCCGTCCGGTTGTTCGCTGCCGATAGCCTGCATGGCATTCTTCAGCAGGTTCAGTACAACCTGGGTGATCAGTTTTTCATCCGCATAAACGATCAGGTCGGCCGGTTCTATATTTATATTAATCGTTATATTGGGGAAATTGTTGTGATGACGGGCCAGATTTGTCATCCGTTCCGCAAACTTTTGCACATAGAATAACGAAGGTTCCGGTGTCGGGATATGGGTAAACTTGCGGTATGACTCGACAAATGATATCAGGCTTTTTCCTGTTGTACTGATCACTTCCAGGCCATTACGTATTTCGCTGTCGGCATCTTCGTGGATGGAAAGCAACGTATCGCTCAGTGAGGTGATCGGGGTGACGGAATTCATAATCTCATGTGTCAGCACACGGGTCAGACGTATCCAGGAGTCGATTTCCTTATCGTCCAGTTCGCTGTTGATATCGTTGATAGCCAGGATACGCACATGTTTTTCCTGCAAGGTCATTTCGGATACGCGGATGGAAAGGTTTACCGTTCCGCGTTCGTTTACGAATGATATCTGATGTTTGTCGCCCGGGAGGATATTGGCAATCGTAGTCTGTAGTTTTTCATCAATGCGCGCCAGCTGTTTGACATGGGTGAAAACGGAAAGACCCAGCAGACGAAGGGCTTCGTTGTTGGTCTGGTAGATATTGCCTATATCGTCCAATACGATTATGCCGGTATTGACCGAGTTCATGATCAACTCGTAATATTTTTCTTTCTGCACGGCTTCCGCTTTCGCCTGGAAAAGTATCTGGGTGATGCGGTTCAATGATTCGCTTACCAGCTTGTCGTTGGATGAACGTCCTCGGGTGGCATATTGGAATGCATAGTCGCTATTGTCGATGGCATCGAACATGAAGGCAACCTTCTGGGCATTGCGTTTGTATAATTCGCTCATCATCCGTATGGAATACAGCCAGCCTAAGAAAACGAGGATGAACCATTCCCATTGCCGAGTCATGGCGAAATAGGTTCCTGCAACGGTTAATATTCCGAATAACCCCAGCCGGAAAGTCAGACTATGATAGATACCTTTTAACATAAGAATAATGTGTCAATGTGCTAATATGCCAATGTGCCTTTCATTGGCATATTGGCACATTATAATTCATAACGTTTGATTTTATTGTACAGTGTCTGACGTGAAATACCCAATTGGCTGGCGACGAGCGAGAGATTGCCGTTGTACTTGTCCATGGCATTCTTAATCATGTTGTACTCCATCTCTTCCAGTGTGGTTGCCTCTTTCAGCGGCGATTCTTTCTTGCGGGGGAAGTCGAAGTCGGAGCTGTCGAGGGTTTCGCCTTCAGAAATAATCACGGCCTTTTCGATGGTATGTTCCAGTTCGCGGATATTACCGAACCAGGGTTGCTGCTTCAATTTATCCTTTGCATCCGCGCTGAGGCGCATGGAGGATTTACCGTAGATATTGCAATATTTTGCCAGGAATATTTCAGTCAGCGGAACAATGTCTTCCGGACGTTCGCGGAGGGACGGTATTTCTACGTGTATCGTGTTGATACGGTATAAAAGGTCCTCACGGAACTGCTCTTTCTGTACCATATCTTGCAAATCGCGGTTGGTGGCACAGATCAGGCGGATATTTACCGGGATAGGGGTGTTGCTTCCTACCCGGACGATGCTGCGGCGTTGGATGGCCGTCAGTAGCTTTGCCTGTAAATGATAGGAGAGGTTCCCGATTTCATCCAGGAACAGGGTCCCGTTGTTGGCTGCCTCGAATTTACCGGGACGGTCGGCGCGTGCATCGGTAAAGGCACCTTTCATATGGCCGAATAGTTCGCTTTCAAACAATGTCTCGGTGATGGCACCCATATCTACGGGGACCATAGCCTCTTTTTTGCGGTTCGACAGCATATGTATTTCTCTTGCCAGCATTTCCTTACCAGTTCCGTTCTCTCCGGTGATCAGGATATTGGCATCGGTTTTGGCAACCTTTTCGATCAGGTTGCGGAGTTGCTGCATGGCGTTGCTTTCGCCCCAGAACATGCCGCTTTCCTTGGAGATAACCTGCTTGCTGCTCTCATGCGGAACTCCTTTCCGGTTTGCCATCCGGATATCGTAAGCCGTTTTCAGCGTTTCCAGCAGTTTTGCATTGTTCCAGGGTTTGACAACGAAGTCGGTGGCGCCTTCCTTGATGCCCCTTACTGCCAGGTCTATATCTGCATAAGCGGTGAAGAGTACGACCTGTACGGCCGGGTCTTCCTTCTTTATTTCGGACAGCCAGAAGAGCCCCTCGTTGCCGGTGTTGATTCCGGCACTGAAATTCATATCCAGCAGGACTACGTCCACATTCTCGTTATGCAGTGTTGTCTTTATTTTGTTTGGGGTAGAGATGGTTATCACTTTCTCGAAGCAGGTACCTAACAGCATCTGTACTGCGGTGAGAATCCCCTTGTTATCGTCTACGACCAGTATGGTGCCTTGTTTAGCCATTGTGATATTAATGTATTTATAATGCAAAGATAGGGCTTCGGTTTTATACTACCTAACCTGTGTCTAAAATTTAGACAGATAAAATATGCGTACAAAACGGATAAATGCAGGTTGTCTAATAATTATACACCACTGTCTAATTTCTTTACACTTCTGAAAAAGAACGGTTTTTACAATTTATTGATAAATAGTGTTTTATCAGGTTTGGCACGCTCTTTGCCCTTTTGTTGGCAGAAAATAACACAAAAATGAAACAGATAATAGTTACATCGATCCTTTCGCTTAGCCTGGCAACAGCTGCCATGGCCCAAGAAAAACGCTGGACAATGGACGAATGCATGCATTATGCCGTTGAAAACAGTCCGAAAGTCAAGAAACAAATCCATACGAGCGATTCTTATAAAGCAGAGTTGAATTCAGCAGTAGCTTCTTTCTTCCCTTCCATGAGTGCAAGTGTGGGAGCGCAGTATAGTTTCGGACGTTCCATTGACCCGGAAACCAACGTCTATAACAATACATCTACATTTAATAACGGATATGGCCTGAATGTTTCCATACCTATATTTAATGGGGGACAACTGATCAACCAATGGCGTATGGCAAAAGCAAACCGCCAACTGGGTATGAATGATATCCAGAAGGAAAAGGATGATCTGGCAATCAATACGATGCAGGCTTTCATGGATGTCGTATATTATCAGGGAACAGTAAAACTGGCTGCCGAGCAACTGGAAGAGAACAGCCGTATCCTGTATAGAACCCGTCGCCAGGAAGAACTGGGACTGAAAGGTAAAGCCGATGTCGCCCAGATCGAAGCGCAGGTCGCTGCCAACGATTATAACCTGACCCATCAGCAGAATCTGCTGAATACAGCCATATTGACTTTGAAACAAAATATGAATTTCCCGTCGGATATGGAGCTGGATGTAGATACCATGCTCCTGGATAAATCGTATGCAACCATGCTGGAATCGGTGGAGGAAATTTACGATTACGCATCCGATAATAACCCGACAGCTTTACAGGCACAACTTCAACTGAAGTCATCTAAAATGCAATATCTGATGGCTAAAGGGCGCATGTTGCCTTCCATTTCATTTTCAGCCGGTATTTCCACCAATTATTATGAGAACCTGAAAGCGGAACAGGCACCCACTGCATTCGGAAGCCAGTTTAAGAACAACCGGGGGGAATACATTTCCTTTAACCTGAGTTTCCCGCTTTTTAATGGCCTGGACCGTCTGACAAATCTGCGCAAGGCACGCAACAATATGCGTATCGCCCAGGAACAGCAGACCGAGGTGCTCCGCCAGTTGCAGACGGCTATCGAACAGGCTATCCTCGATCGTGAAGGGTACGCCAAGGAAACGATCCGGATGGAAAAGAAAGCCCAGGCGGACGAAATAGCCTACCAGGTGACTCTTCGCAAATTCGAAGAAGGCCTGATGAGCCCGATCGACTTACAGACCAGCGCCAACACTTTACTGCTGTCGAAGGCTGATTTGCTGCAACGGAAGCTGATGTATCTGCTGAAATGCAAGTTGGTTGATTACTATAAAGGTAAACCGCTTTTTGATTGAAAATTAAGAATTGAAAATTAAAGAAATAAAAACATACAACAATGGATATACAATTAGAAAAGAAAAGAGGCATTCAGAAGAAACATTTACCTTATGTAGGTGGCGGTGTTTTATTCCTGGCATTGGTCGGATGGATCATTTTCGGCGATCATGCATCGACATTGAAAGTGGACGCCCGCGGTATCAGTATCGGTGAGGTGACCAAGGAGCAGTTCAATGATTTCGTTCGTGTAAACGGACAGGTGCAGCCGATCACTGTGGTACAGTTGAGTCCGGAAGAAGGCGGTATCGTTCAGGAGAAAGTAGTGGAAGAAGGTGCCCAGGTGAAGAAGGGTGACGTTATTATCCGACTTTCCAATTCAAGCCTCGATTTGCAGATATTGGATGCCGAAGCCCAGCTGGCAGAAAAACAAAACTTCCTGCGTAACACACAGGTGGCCATGGAACAGGACAAACTGAACAATCAGTTGGAAAAGGCGCAACTCGATGTCGATATTGCCCGTTCACGCCGTGCTTATTCACAACAGAAGAAATTGTATGATGAAAACCTGATTGCCAAGGAAGAGTATCTGAAAGCTAAAGAAGATTACGAACTAGCAACAAAGAAATACGACCTTGTTGTTGAGCGCCTGCGTCAGGATTCTATATCCCGTACGATCCAGATGGACGAAATGGAAACCAGTCTGGCCAACATGCGCCGTAATATCCAATTGGTTCATGAACGTAAGGAGCATCTGAATGTCCGTTCACAGATTGACGGCGAACTGGGTTTGCTGGATGTCGTGCTGGGACAGAATGTTTCTGCCGGTTTAAAGATCGGCCAGATCAACGACCTTTCCGACTATAAGGTGGAAGCGCTGATCGACGAACATTATATCGACCGTGTCAAGCCGGGACTGGATGCCGACTTCGACCGTCAGGGAACAAGTTTCGCACTGGCCGTGCGCAAGGTGTATCCGGAAGTTCGCGACGGTAAATTCCGTACGGACCTGGTGTTTACAGGTGAACGTCCTGACAATATCCGTAGTGGTCAGACCTATTATATCAATCTGGAACTGGGACAGCCGACGGAGAGTATCATCATCCCACGCGGAACATTCTTCCAGAGTACCGGTGGCAGTTGGATCTTCGTACTTGACAAAGATGGCAAGAAAGCCTATCGCCGTAAGATCAAGATCGGCCGTCAGAACCCGCAGTATTATGAAGTAACAGAAGGCCTGGAAGCAGGAGAAAAGGTAATCGTTTCCAGCTATGAAAGCTATAAGGATAACGAGGTGCTGGTTTTGGAATGATATATAGAATAAATGAATCATGTATAGAAATAATTGAATCATCTGTTTATTGACTGGTTGTAACTGGCTCCCCTCTTGAGAGGGGGTAGGGGGTGTGTTAAAGCCAGTCAATAAAACAAGCCTTGTAACAGGTTTATTTGCCGTCTGCTTCAGCTGACGGATTAGTAAAGGATCTATCTCATTGGACTTTAGTCCC
>NZ_QSDP01000167.1:0-7850 GCF_003463685.1 Parabacteroides sp. AM58-2XD | reverse complement strand
TTTAGCACACACAAGCATCTTGTTAACTAATTTAAAATAGATTTATTCTATTTTAAGCAATGTAGCATACTTTCTTTTTGACATAATTCCATAGTTCTACTAGAACTATGATAATAATTTAATTGATGCTGAAACACATTATACACACATCTATTTTTACTTATAAATCAAACGCTTATGTCTAAAAAATTGAAATTTCCAAGCTTGATTTTGCTTGCCGGTGCATTAGCAACTCCGACAGGAGTCTACGCCGACGTATTGCCCGACAGGCAAAGTGTAAACATTTCCCAACAGAGTGGGAAAGTAACCGGAGTCGTAGAAGACGCATTAGGTCCGGTAATTGGAGCTTCTGTGGTAATCAAAGGCACCACTAATGGTATTATGACTGATCTTGACGGTAAATTTACACTGGATAACGTCAAAAAAGGTCAAGTCCTGCAAATTTCTTTTGTCGGATACAAAACAAAAGAAATCGCCTACACGGGACAAACGACAATGAAAATTCTTCTGGAGGAAGATTCACAAGCTCTGGATGAAGTTGTGGTAACAGCCCTGGGTATGTCGCGTGACAAAAAATCACTGGGTTACGCCATGACAGAACTGAAAGGTGATGAAATCGCCAAAGTAAACTCTCCTAACCCGATCAATGGTTTGCAAGGTAAAGTTGCCGGTGTACAAATTAACATGGGTAACTCCGGTCCGCAATCTTCACAACGCATCATCATCCGTGGTAACACATCATTGGGCGGTAACAACCAGCCTATATTCGTTATCGACGGTATTATCATCGACAATGAAGTAACAAAAACGGGAGCAGGACAAGACTGGGGTAATGACCTGAAGAACCTGAATGCCGATGACTTCGAATCAATGTCCGTATTGAAAGGTGCTGCCGCAACCGCTTTGTACGGTTCACGTGCCTCCAACGGTGTGATCCTGATCACAACCAAAAAAGGTCGCAAAGGAGAAGGTATAGGCGTTTCCGTTTCACATACGCAGCAGTGGGAAAATATCTATGCCACCCCCGACTTGCAGAACGAATTCGGTTCGGGTTCATCGCCGGTATGGGCATTGAATGACGACGGGTCTGAAAACCGATACACCTCGGCCGGCCGTAGCTTCGGACCTCGTTTCGACGGCAAGCCGTTTTATGTAGACGGACAGGAAATGGTCTATTCCGCCAAAGACAATAACCTGAAGAACCTTTACCAGACAGGGCATTACATGAATACCAACGTGGCCCTGCAAGGTGGTTCCGAAAAAAGCGCTTTCCGTTTTTCTTATTCGAATTTGCAATCGGAAGGTCTGACATTCAATAACGAATTCAATCGTAATTCATTCAGCTTAAACGCATCGCATGATATCAGCTCCCGCCTGAAAGCGGAAGGAGGATTCTCGTACATCGAATCGACGGCACAGAACCCGACTGTACAGGGCGGCGCAGGCTCTCCGATCTACGACTTCATGTACAGCATCGCCCGTGAATATGATACGGACTACTGGCTGAATAACAAAAATTATATCAGTCCGGCCGGCGACGGTTATAACTCACAGGACCCGTATGGTTATTCCAAAACGATTTATGACTATCTGGAAAACATCTATACACAGGACGAAATGAGTGTACGTGCATACCTCAACCTGGATTTGAAGCTATTGGATTGGTTGTCTTTGAAAGTGAAAGGCGATATCTATAAACTCTATACCACCAACGAATCGAAAGTAATGGCTACAGGTGCCAGTAACTACGACGGTGCTGCTTACAAGATTCATGAAAACAAGAAAGACCAGTACAAAATTACCGGTATGATTACAGCCAACCATTCGTTCGACGACTTCAATATCAGCGGTAGCGTGGCTGTTGAACAATGGGATACGAAGAGCGGCTATCATAAAACCGACTCAAAGAACGGTTTGCGCGTGCCCGGCTTGTTCGACATGACAAACTCGGTCGAAAGAGCGACCACCGAAGTAAGATACAATACTAGCAGAAAGCGTATCAACTCTATCTATGCTTTTGCCAACATGGACTATAAAGGTGTTTACTTCCTGGATATTACCGGACGTAACGACTGGTCGTCTGCCCTGATCTACGAAAACGGAACGGGACATACCTCTTACTTCTACCCCTCTGTAGGTGCTTCCTGGTTGTTTGCCGAAGGCCTGCGCGATGCAATTCCCGAATTTATCTCTTTCGGTAAACTGAGAGCATCTTACGCTATCGTTGGTAATGACTGTGCTCCTTACCTGACAACAGGTACCGGCTATTATGCATTCGATAATACGTTCGACAACCAGATCAACGGCGGTACGTATCCGTATTATAAATTTGACAAAGATGAATTGCCCAACCTGAATCTGAAGCCGGAGAAACAGCATTCAATCGAGATCGGTCTGGATATGCGTTTCCTGAAAAACCGTCTCGGCTTCGACTTTGCGTGGTATAAGACAAATACGAAGAACCAGATCCTGGCATTGCCGATCGCCTCTGAATCCGGTGTTTCAAAACGTTGGATCAATGCCGGTGATATCCAGAATAAAGGTATCGAGTTATTGATCACCGGTACTCCGATCGAAACGAAGGACTGGCGTTGGGACTTGTCTTTCAACCTGACACGCAACAGGAACAAGATCGTTTCTTTGTTTGAAGGCGTTGAGAAATATCAACTAGTAGGAGGAGGTACAGATACACAGGCATGGGCTACCGTAGGTGGTGCTTATGGCGACATCTATACATCTTATGCTTATACACTCAATGATAAAGGAGAAAAGCTGTTGAATGCAGACGGTTCTTATCCGCGTTCGAATAAAAGCGAAAAAATCGGTTCTTTGCAACCGAAGTTCTTGTGGGGTGCCAATACATCGGTAAGCTGGAAAGGCATCACGTTGAATGCCGTCATCGATGCCCGTTTTGGTGGAGACATCTTCTCGGCAAGTTATTACTATGGAATGAACTCCGGTAACATCAAGTCTTCACTGGCCGGTCGCGACACACAATACGGCGGGCTGCCCCGTACATTAACCGACGGAAGAACCGTTAACGACGGTGTCATTCCGGAAGGCGTATTTATGCCCGGCACAGAGATTAAAGGGGTAGACGTTTCCGGCATGAGTTATCAGGCAGCTTACGAGCAAGGCTTGGTCGATCCGCTGTCGGCTTACAAATATTACGACAATGTGTACAGCTGGTCAGGCGGTATACGTTCGGAAGGTATCCACAAATGTTCCTGGGTCGCCTTGCGCGAACTTTCAGTACAGTGGCAGTTACCTAAAAAATGGGTGAACAAAGCCTACATCCAGAATGCAAGCGTCGGCCTGATGGCACGTAACCTGGGATTCCTGTATAACAGTCTGCCGGACAATATCCACCCGGAAGGATTGAACACATCTTACAGTTCTGAATACATGGAAAGTGGTGGTGCCGTGTTCTCACGCAACATTGGTTTCAGCGTGAATGTTTCGTTCTAATAACTTATATACAATAAAACAAGATGAAAAAAATTAAATATTATATTTTCGGAGCATTGGCTTCCATGGTTGCACTGACCTCCTGCGATGCCGATTTCGTCGAAATCAACAAGAATCCTGATACAGTCTACGAGGTTGACCCGGAAGTATTCCTCTATCAGATTGAAAATGTAATGTGCAACGCCGGCGAAACATGGGCCGATTCATACGCTTGCCGCCTGAGATGGATGCAGTATTGTGCCGGAATCTGGGGATATAGCACAACCAACTTCACCGAATGTGCCGGTTGGGCCGGAACATTATACAGCAACTATGTAAATGCCGGTAAGTATGCCCGCCATATTCCTTATTACGTTAAGACCAATATGCCGGAACAGGAAGCAGCTTACAGCGACTTGACCGAGGTAGCCCGCATCCTCTTGATTACAAAAGGTATCCAGGCTTCCGACACATATGGTTCTTTGGTATACACCGACGGTTGGGGTACACGCAACGGCAACGTGGAAATTCTTGAACCGGCTTTCCAAACCCAGGAAGAGTTGTTTACGATCTGGAACCAGGAGCTGAAAGAAGCTGCCAATAAGCTGGCAACGTCTACCAATCAGGTAACTTTCAAAAATTATGACCTGGCTTATAGCGGCGATATGTCGAAATGGGTGAAGGCAGCCAATGCCGTTCGTCTGCGTATTGCCTTGAGATTGTTGAAACAAAAACCGGAAGAAGCGAAAGCCATTGCTCGCGAAGTACTGTCTTCGGGTAACATATTCAGTAGCATCGACGATAGCTTTATCCTTTATTTCGATAATTACTGGACCACATTGGGAGACTGGCACTCTGTGATTGACATGGACCGTGCATCTTCTGCATTCATGGCTTACTTACTGAAATATAACGACCCGAGAAAACGCCTGTTTTTCCAGATCAACAATTTGACTCCGGAGAATGTAGCCGAGTTCAATGCCAAAGAAACAACAACTCCTGCGCAAGTCATACCGACCCATCTGGGACGTTGGTGCGGTGGTAGCGTAAGCTATGATAAATGGGCTACTGACTCTTGCCGTACATCACGTTATCTGGACGACATCGACATGCGTCCGATGAACAGACCTCAGACTCGTCTGTGGAAAGGTGCACAAGACAACGGTAGTGCCGGCGGCTGGATTCCTCTGGTAACATATGCTGATTTCTGTTTCATGGCTTCCGAATTTACACTGGAAGGCGTAGCCAACAGCAAAACGGCTCAGGAATGGTATGAGGAAGGTGTAAAATCATCTTTGAGACAATGGAGTAAAATTGCAGATTATTGTAAAATCAACGATTACGAAGCTGTCACAGAAGCTGAAATCGACGCTTTCCTGGCACAGGATGGTATTGCCTGGAACAGCGCCATGGCCAAAGAGCAGATTTACTGCCAGACTTGGGTAGAACATTTCAAAAACAACAATGAATCATGGGCTATGTACAAACGTACCAATTATCCGAGTACAACATCCACGTTGGTTACTTGGGAACCGATCAATGTATACGGAGAATTGCAGCAAGTACCGCGCCGTAAAAAATTCACCATGCCGGCTGAAGGTTCTGCCAACTATGCAAATCAGGTAAAACGCCTTGAAGACATGCAAAAAGAATCAAACTTCGGTCGTTTGGACAGCGAGTTCGGCCGTATCTGGTGGGACAAAGAATAAACCCAAAACTAATTTTTCAATATAATTTTTGATGGTGAAGGGTGGCCGTGACGGTCACCCTTCTTTGTATGTATTAACGAATAAGCCGCTGGAAATGCTGTAACTTACAGAAAAAATCATTTACTTTGCAGGTTGATAATAATTACATATAGTTATGGCACAAGAAGATGTTTTCAAGAAATTAGTTTCACACTGTAAAGAATACGGATTTGTATTTCCCTCTTCAGAAATATACGACGGTTTGGGAGCAGTATATGATTACGGACAGTATGGCGTAGAGCTGAAAAACAATATAAAGAAATACTGGTGGGACAGCATGACGCTGCTTCATGAAAATGTGGTAGGTCTCGACTCCGCTATTTTTATGCATCCGACCATCTGGAAAGCATCCGGCCATGTGGACGCGTTCAACGACCCTTTGATCGACAACAAGGATTCAAAGAAACGGTATCGCGCCGACGTACTGATCGAAGATTACCTGGCTAAGATCGACGAGAAAATACAGAAAGAAGTAGACAAGGCCGCTAAAAAATTCGGCGAAGCATTCGATGAAGCACAATTCCGTGCAACCAACGGCCGCGTATTGGAACACCAGGCTAAACGCGACGAGATACATACCCGTTTCGCTAAAGCACTGAACGATTCCAACTTCGAAGACCTCCGTCAGATCATTATCGACTGCGAAATAGCATGTCCGATCTCCGGAACACGCAACTGGACGGAAGTTCGCCAGTTCAACCTGATGTTCTCCACAGAAATGGGTTCTACTGCCGATGGCGCTTCCAAGATATATCTGCGTCCGGAAACGGCACAGGGTATTTTCGTTAACTTCCTCAACGTACAGAAGACCGGCCGTATGAAGATTCCTTTCGGTATCGCCCAGATCGGTAAAGCGTTCCGTAACGAGATCGTTGCCCGTCAATTTATCTTCCGTATGCGTGAGTTCGAACAGATGGAAATGCAGTTCTTTGTTCGTCCGGGCGAAGAAATGGAATGGTTCAAGATGTGGAAGTCTACCCGCTTGAAATGGCATAAGGCTATGGGATTAGGTGATGAAAAATATCGTTACCACGATCACGAAAAACTCGCCCACTATGCCAATGCCGCTACCGACATCGAATATGAAATGCCGTTCGGTTTCAAGGAAGTGGAAGGTATCCATAGCCGTACAGACTTCGACCTGAGCCAGCACGAAAAGTTCTCAGGAAAGAAAATACAATATTTCGATCCGGAATTAAATAAAAGCTATACTCCGTACGTTATTGAAACATCTATCGGTGTTGACCGCGTATTCCTGAGCGTTATGGCAGGTTCATACTGCGAAGAGACTCTCGAAAACGGTGAAACACGCGTTGTTTTGAAATTGCCGGCAGCCCTGGCTCCTATCAAACTCGCCGTATTGCCGCTGGTGAAAAAAGACGGGCTTCCTGAAAAGGCTGAAGAGATCGTCAACATGCTGAAGTTCGACTTCCGTTGCCAGTATGATGAAAAAGACTCTATCGGTAAACGTTACCGCCGTCAGGATGCTATTGGAACTCCGTACTGTATTACAGTTGACCATGATACTTTGAAGGATAATTGTGTAACGATCCGTTTCCGCGACACGATGGAACAGGAACGTGTAAGCATCGACAAGCTACACGACATTATCTCTGAAAAGGTAAGCCTGAAGACTTTATTAAAAAAGATAACTGAATAATTAAATGAAGAAGTACCTGCAATTCGCGTTGATGATTTTTTGTATGTCTGCCGTCTTTACTTCCTGTAAAGATGACGATGATAGTGATGATGTAGCCGTTGAAGCCTACAAGCTGGAAAACGAACAGGCTTTCGCGGCGAAGGCTAATGACCCGGATTTCTTTAAGGTAAGCATACAGGGAGCCGGTGATGATTTCATTTATGCTAAAAGGCTCAAGGAAGCAGATAAGCCTGAAATTCCAATCTATTACAACAGTCGTGTCACTGTTTATTACAAAGGATGGTTCCCCAATAGTGAGGACGGTGAATATTTCGACAAAAAAGAATTAGAAGACGGATCACCTTCCGAATGGGCAGTCAGTACAGCCTCTTCAAACTACAATAGTTACTATGGAACAGGAATTCCCAGTCCCATATCAGGATGGACTATCGCTCTACAAAATATGAAAGTAGGCGAGAAATGGGAAGTCTGGATTCCTCAAAGACTAGGTTATGGTTCGGTTGACAAAAAAGACAGCGCCGGGAATGTTACTATCCCTGCCTACTCTACTTTAGTTTTCGAAATTGAAGTAATAGAACGGACAGCCGAAGTTGCCGGTACAACTTAATCCGTTCTTATATAAAAGAAAAGGGAACATCAATCGACCTGATGTTCCCTTTTTTATTGTTTGTTAGTTTGATATAATAAGGCTCGCATAAAGCAAACCCCTATAAACAATTAAAGCCTGTCTCACGACAAGCCCTAACCAAACTTTGTTAACCTTAAATCTAATACTATTATGAAAAAACCACAGTACAAAGATAAGGCTGTAGAGGCCTTTTGTCAAGCCTTTTCAGACTAATAAACGTTAAGCAAAACACTCATTCCAGTCAAATTTTGTTATCGAACACAAAACTATATAGATTACAATCAAATTCTACTAAAATTAACAGTTGGAGAGTAACTTTTCCCCTCTTGAGAGGGGGCAGGGGGTGTGTTATAGTTACGCCTAAAAC
>NZ_QSDP01000166.1:0-7853 GCF_003463685.1 Parabacteroides sp. AM58-2XD | reverse complement strand
TGTAGACAGCGACCTGTTACACGAGGATCTGTCACTTCTGAAAAATAATTAGAGGTATTCATTTTGCAATGATAAACTTTTTAGAGGAATTTTGGTGCGGTCGCCCTGGGGTTGCAGAAAGCCCACCTGTTAAGAATACGAAAAATAATAATATATTTAATTGTAAATACTTCCCTAATATTTGCATAACTATATATCACCCTTTGTTCGGCAAAAATACAAAATCATCCGAAATATAAGCCCTGTATAGCAAAAAAAACGATTTCTGAACTTTCTCGGACGATATCGAACATTGGGATATATTCCGACACATAGATTTGCAACAAGTGAAATTTAAACAAAAAGTGTACTATTAAAAGTTATTCTTATGTCATTCAGAGCTGGTATATATTCTATTTTTTTTATTATGATTCTCGTTAAATGTATCCTGCCGGACGAAAAACCGGAAATTATACCTTTTCCCCAACAAAGTGTATCAGATAAGGGCAACTTTATATTCGACGAGACTACCCTTATTAGTGTCGAAAATAAAAAACAGGCAGTGATTGCCCAAGAATTAACCGATATATTTCATCAAGCAGCCGGATTCAGCCCAAGAATAGCGATACAAAAAAAACAGGCAGATATCATATTCCGTACAAATATGGACTTGTCGGCAGAGCATTATAAACTAAATATAAGTCCATCTTGTATTCTGGTAGAAGCTTCAGGAGACAAAGGATTTTTTTACGCAATGCAAACCTTGCGTCTACTGCTTCCTCCGGCAATAAACAGCCAAGCATCAGCAGAAAACATTCAATGGAGTGTGCCGGGAATGACCATACATGACGGCCCCCGTTACAATAACCGGACAGTAGTACTACACACACCTTTCAGTCTCATTCCAGAGAATAATCTCAAAGAATTGATTGATTGTATGGCCATGTTAAAAATAAACAGGCTTCATTTTATACAAGAACTTTACGATATAACACCGGATATACAGCTAGGATTAGAAAACATGACTTCATATGCCCATTCTAAAAAGATTACGATTTCAAGCGGGATGACGCGATCAGATGGCATGATATCCAATCTTCCTTTCCATGTGGAACAAATCATCCGGAAATCCAATATTAGCAATTCCAAGGACGACAGAAAACTATTATTCAAACATTTAGCCTCTATTGCCGAAAAAAGCTGGTCAAATCCTCTAGAAACAGAAGGCAATAAAAAATTCAACAAAAGAGTGGAAATGCTCGCTTTATATATAGGAAGCAACACTTTATAACGGCAGAAAAAAAATAATAGTTAAACGTAACTTATTTACCCTTATCATATCTATTTGCTTATGTAGCTGTACCGATGAAAATAATATACTCAAAGAAGAAGATATCAATATACCTGAAAGCATAATAGAATTCAGCGGCGCTGTCTTCATGGGCATATCCGATGAAGACAGCGTATTGCCGGAAAGCGGTAACCATATCTATCAATGTAGCCTATATATTTTCTTCCAAAGAATACGAAGAAAAAAATTCTTCAAACACCTTTACCACGTGTTCGGCAATCTCGCAGTCTTGTGCCTCTGTACCACCGCCTACACCAATAGCACCAACAATCTCGCCATTCACAAACAACGGATAACCGCCGGCTACGAACGTGATACGCGGATCGCTCGTACCAATTATCTGTTTAATGGATGCGTGGGGGAATGAACACAAAGGTATGTTTGATGAAATGGGAAATATTATAAAAACAGATGTAGAATACGAAGAATAACCCTCTTTCACAAGAGGGTTATCTCTAAAATACATCATATCAATGGAAAAGTAGATAAATAAGAGCCATTCTATTTCCGGCCTATCGCCTCCCTCTCCGTTAATCTTTGTCACGATTCTATTGCTGAGCGCCATAACAATAAATTTAAGAGGTCAAGCGCCTCACCTGCTTTCAGATTGTGCTCTATTTTAACAACAGACATAAACAGAAAATAGTTGATGATGCCGACAACGTCCAAACAGTGTTCACACGAAACCAGTTAAATATTCACAAATATTCCTGTCGATTTTAACACAAAACATCCTCGTATTAGCTCTGTTGAACCTCCGTTAAAGGTCCGTTTAACCTCCACTCCCTACAATCGGAGGTAAAAGGGAGGTAATTCTTTAACAAATGGGCCGTTTTACGGCAGTCTATGTTAATGCGATTTTAACACGATTTTTTTCGCGGTTGTTATAAGAAGTGAAGAAGTAATGTGTATAAGAACGAAAATGGGCCTTTATTTTTTATCTGCGAATTAAAATCTTATGCCGCTCGATGATGGCATTATCTTTCACAGGAAATATCGAAAGGGGAAAGACCGATAAGAATGTCGCGAGAAACAGAAGCTGCACCTATAATATTGGTAAAATTAGTAGTTAAAGTAACAATACCGGCAGAAGTTCCTACTCGAGAAACCCTGCAAGCGTTCTCCCGAATACTTGCAGGGTAAGTGAGGTATATCTAAATTATGTTGAAATAATTATTCCAATGCAGGTGAACTAGCTGTTGTCGGCCAGTAAGGATTCTGATACAAATTGGATGTTTCCAATTTCGAATCAGGAGAAGCCAAAGTAAGTTCTAGAACAGAATAAGGTGACAAATAATATGCCTTCCTCCATTGATATCCATCCCATACTTCGTTGTTTTCTTTGATTACGCGGTAAGGACGAATGTATTTGCTGTCGTTCCGGTTTGAGATGTTGGCATCGCCTTTACCTTCGGCCTGTTCGATCAAGGCAGATTCGCTTGTCACATTGCCTGCTTCATCGACTTTCAGGTAAGCTTCATTCTTATACATTTCCGTCCAGAAGTTTACGCCTTCGGGGATGTATTTACCCATATTTTCAGGAAACAAGGCATCAAATGCTCTCCAACGGATTAAATCACTCCATCTTCTCCCCTCACCGATAAATTCACAACGGCGTTCGCGACGGATATTATACAGGGTCGGGTCTACTTTCTCGGAGCCGGAATAAACCGCCCAGTCTGGTTCTTTTGAAAGATCGGTAGCTGCGATGGTCTTGCTGAAGTCGGAATCTATACCGGCACGTTCGCGCAATTGACGCCAATAAGTAGCTGCCGTCCCGTCGATTGACCCGTTTTTCAGGTAAGAAGCCTCCAAATAGTTTAAGTATGCTTCTGCAGCACGTGCCACAACGATGCCATTGGTACCGCGTACGCCATTACGGATTTGTGCGAAATCATAACAATAGTGTTTACGCTGGCGGAACCCAGTACGATCGCGGTGTTCGGTCAACGCAACAACTGTCGGCGCTTCATAGCATTCCAGTGAATCTTCATTGCATAAGACAGTCGATTCGCCAAACACGAACAATTGCAGGCGTCCGTCACGTCCTTCTTTTTGAAGGTCGATAGTCAAGTCGCCTTTATATCCCGAATTGGCAGCATAAATCGGCAGACCGTTTTCCATCAGGAAGGCATCTACATAACTTTTAGTCATACCGTTGTTACCACCTTCCATGATATAGGCCATAAAACCGTGTGTAATACTCAAGTCTGAATCAAACTGACGCCACATTAAAACCTCGTCTAAGGAGCTTGGATCAGGCATGGAGAACATTTCGAAGTAAGGATTCCAACCGTAAATCTGGTTGATTGCCGGATTTAATACTTTTGTATTTTGTACCAGACTATGATTGTCTGCTACTTCTTTCGCTGCACTCATTGCCTCAGTCAGGAAGAAGTCGATTTCGCTGTCGATGTTAAATGTTTTGCCTGCATTGTAAGCCATATTCGCTCCCGGCCATCCGGATTCACCCGGTACACGCGGCGTACCTTTGTGGTATTTCTCGAATGTCGCTTCGTACAAAGCTACGCGCGATTTCACCAAAAGTGCCATTTCTTTACCGATACGCACCTTGTTGAATGCCGTACCCGGTTTTAACAAAGAGATAGCTCTGTCCAAATCTTCCAGAATAAAACGGGCTACTTCATTGCGGGGGGCACGTTTGCTGAGTTCCACCAGTTCTTCTGTTTTATCTTCCGGTACAGTTGTAACGATGGGGAAGTCGCCGTAGGTACACAGACGGTCGAAATAAGCAGTAGCGCGCAAGAAATAAATTTCACCGATATAATGGTTGATATCTTCCGTTGCACCGGAGATAGCACCAGCTTCCTTCTTCGGCAATACTTGTTCAAGGAAGTAATTCATAGCACGGATCAGACTAAAATCAGGGCCACCAGATGAAGGAACCAACCAGCGATCAGCTGCAAAATAGCCTGTGTTGGCTTCACCTACAACCATATTATCCGTATTACCATCAACATTTAAAGGCCCGGCATTATACGCCGCATCATTCGTTGCAATAAGCGAAGTATAATAATTGATGGAATACGCACCCAATTCTTCAGCAGAATTAAAATATTGTGCAGGCGTAATGCTTGAGATCGGTTCCCTGTCCAGGAAATCGTTGCATGACGATGTCAGTAAACCGAAAGCTGCTGCTATGGGAAAAATATATATATTTTTTAAACTCAGTTTCATAATCCTCTTTATTTAGAAATTAACATTCAAACCGACAGAAATCGTTTTACACAACGGATACAATTTACCGTCCCCCCAATCTCCACCCAATGTTTCAGGGTCGAACACACCAGTAATATCGGAAAAAGTCAGCAGGTTATCACCGGATATATACAATCTGACAGAAGACATACCGGCCTTAGAAGTCCACTGTTGAGGCAATGTATAACCTAACTGTATATTCTTCATACGAAGATAAGCTGCATTCTGTAAATATCCGCTTTGAACTTGTTGGTTCTTGCTGCCATCAAAGCTGGCACGTGGATAATAAGCATTCAGGTTAGCACCCAACGGGTCGTTTTCGCCGCGCCAGAAATCCCAGTGCTGTTTGAAACCGGCAGACTGCCACATTCCACCACTTGCCCCCCAGAAATACGGGCCACTCAACCAATAGTCACGTTTTCCGATGCCTTGGAAAAATACCGAGAAGTCAAAACCTTTCCAAGCAGCATCCAAAGTCAAACCGAAATTATAACGCGGTGTACTGTTACCGATAACTGAACGGTCGCCCGGATTATCTACCGTATTAGCACCTGTATTGACAACACCGTCGCCATTTAAGTCTTTGTACATGACATCACCAGGACTCCAACTTGATCCCCAGCTTGGTTTGTTGTTAGCCAGGTGAGCATCCATCTCTTCTTGGGTCTGAGCGATGCCAACAGTGGTGTATCCCCAGATTTCATTCAGCATTTTACCGCTGTAATGGGCTATATCCAGTGATCTTGATTCATTCGGATATCTAGTTATCTTCTGTCTTGCATCAGATAAAACAAATTTAGCACCATAACTGACGTCGCCGATACGGTCTCTCCAGGAGAGTTCCAATTCAAAACCGTACGATTTCATGTCGGAGTTATTGATTTTTGGAGGTGTTGTACCCAAAACACTTGGTAATTCAGGAGCCGGGCCAATCATATCATACGTATAGCGTGTAAAGTAGTCGAACGATCCCGTCAAGCGGTTATTCAATAATGCCCAATCCAAACCAACGTCCCAGGTTTCTACTGTTTCCCAAGTCTTCAATGAACTTACGATAGATGGTAATCCGGCTACATTCGGTTTCACACCGTTTACCAACCAACGCCCACTAGCTGTTCCAACTGGCATGGTCTGGTAGAATGGATACCAAGCGTCATTTGTATCCGTATTACCTAACTGTCCCCAAGAACCTCTGACTTTCAATGTACTGAAAATGTCAGACAGGTTACCGAAGAATTCTTCACGGGCGATATTCCATCCGGCTGATACAGAAGGGAAAAATCCCCAACGCTGGTCGCCGATAAAGCGGGAAGAACCGTCATAACGTCCGTTCAGTTCGACCATGTAGCGATCTTTGTAATTGTAGTTGATACGTCCAAAGAAGCCTGCAACGGAGTTTTCAGCCTTGCCGCCACCCACTTTCTGTTCAGATGTGGTTTGGTTGATCGTCGGAACTTCGGCAGAGATGATTTTATCACCTTGTCCATAAAGATTATCAGTTCTCGTTAATTCAGCATTAAATCCGACCATCACTTTAAAGAAGTGATCATTGATTGTCTTCTGGTAATCCGTATAAATATTTGTTGTGAAATAATCTTCCGTATACCGGCTTTCGGAAATACGGCTGGCTCCCGGAGAGTAAGATGCCCCTCCATCCCAGCTTATGGCATAAGGCTGATTATTAACGTCGTATGCATAAACAGGCAATACAGCCCAGTGCTGGTTGTTAGTATGTGTACGCATATTTCCGTCAATATTGATTGTCCAATCTTTGATCGGTTCGATTCTTAAAGCGACTTGTTGAGTGTAATAATTCTTTTGTTGTGTCTGTACACCTCCCTCTTCCATCTGAGTCAACTCCATTCCCTCGGTCAAATGTCCATTATCGTCATATACCGGACAGGTCGGCCAGCGGCGGGCGATATTATGGAAGAACAGCCCCGTCATATAAGTCGGACGATCATAATCTTCACGTGTCCATTTACTCGTATAATTTAAAGTAATCCAGTTTGCTAATTGAGCAGATATTTTGGCATCCAATGTGTAGCGCTGGAAATTATCCGATCCATGGCGTATCAAACCATTCTGATCGAGGAAACTACCGCTGACACGGTAGGTCAGTTTTTCCGAACCACCACTTACGCTCAGGTTATGTTCGTGTGAAGGTGCCCAGTTACGGTATACTTCGGCAAACCAATCTGTATTAGCATTGGCACCGGTATACATTTCCCACTTGTTTTGTGAACTGGGCGTAGAGACCGTACTTATCTTACCGGCTTGATAATCTTGAATTCGTTGCATGACATCCGCGCTAAATACCGGGCTCTGTCCGGCATTGGCAGCTGCTGCATTAAAATATTGTGCGAACTGATAGGAATCCATCATTTCCGGTATCTGCAAAGCATCTGTGAAACGGACATTCCCTGAGTAACTTACATTCGTTTTACCCGCTTTTCCTCCTTTTGTCTTAATCAAAATCACACCAAAAGAAGCACGTGAACCATAAATAGAAGAGGCTGCAGCATCTTTCAAAACAGAAACAGATTCGATATCATTCGGATTGACAGTATTCATATTACCTTCGATACCGTCAATCAATACCAATGGAGATGAACCGGAACCATCACCGATAGTACCGGCACCACGAATATTAAAATTCAGTTCATTATCAAGCGTACCGCCACCAGAATTGACTGAAAAGTTCAAGCCAGGGACAACACCTTGCAAGGCTTGCGATACATTCTGAACCGGACGAGATTCAAGAACTTCTGCGTCCACCATACTAACCGATCCGGTTAAATTTACCTTTTTCTGTGTACCGAAACCGACAACAACAACTTCATCAATTGTTTGTGTGTCTTCTTTAAGCTGGATTTTAATAGAACCTTGTCCTGTATATTTTACCTCTTGGGTAATATAACCGATAAAGGAAATTTGGATAAGGTCTCCTTTTTTAACATGGGATAATTCAAATTTACCATTCATGTCTGTAACAGTTCCATTTGTTGTCCCTTTTACGACAACAGAGGCACCAGTTACAGGACCGAACTCATCTTCAACAGTCCCTGTTAGTTTGTCTGTTTGTTGAGTAATAGTTGTTGCTGCACTTACTTCCAGAGCATGAAGCTGTCCTCCATAAGCAAAAGCTAACGAAAGCAGCAAAACACCAACAGTTTGCATTTTTTTTAGCATAGCATTACTTTTAATTATTAAAACTAGGTTAACTATAAGGAATAACTTATGTTAATCAAAAGATTATATCCTCCAACGCATATTGTATCAATCTTTGTTTTTACATTAGTCT
>NZ_QSDP01000165.1:0-8081 GCF_003463685.1 Parabacteroides sp. AM58-2XD | reverse complement strand
AGTAATAAGTTGTATGAATATTTAGATTTAGGTGTTAAAGTTTTAACTAATTATACAGCAGGTATTTAGATTTAGGTGTTAAAGTTTTAACTAATTATACAGCAGGTGTAGCGCATGTTGTACATAATGGAGAAAATGGATATTGTTGTAGAATAATAAATAAAGAAAATATAGCTGAAGGATTGAAGGTTTTGCTTAATATGCAATCCATTGTTAGAGCAAATTATTATTGGGAAAATCAAGTAAATACTTTTTTGAAAATATACGAATAGCATTTGGGGGATGATTAATTTCAATTATGCCCATTAAATGAATTATAATGCAAGTTTAAGGATAGAACTTAATTTGAGATTTAGAATTATGGCATTACAGAATTGTTGTAAAATAGAACTTTGGGGATCATATCCTCCTCCTATTGGTGGAGTTTCGATACATGTATATAGATTGATTCATAATCTGCATAAATTAGATTCTTCTATAATATTGCGCAATTTTGGGAACTCTCTTCCTGCTTCGAATGTTCCTTATGTGAAACAGGTGTCTTATAGATGGTTAGAATTTTTTCTTTTACTTTTTAGAAAGAAGAGAGTGATTCATTTACATTCAAATAATCTATTAGCATTTGCTTTGTTTATTTTATTGGGAAGAAGGCATAAGGTTGGTGTTACATTGCATAACCAAAATTTGATAAAAGAAACCTCTTTTATCAGAAAGAAAATTATTCAGAACTTTCTTCGAAAAGCGGATTTTGTTGTTTTGAATGATGATAATTATATGTTGAGATTATGTTCGCATTTTCATTGTTTAAAAAATAATTTTTATGTATTGCCTGCTTTTTTGCCTCCAGGTAAATCTGAATATTTGGGATTGAGTGAGGATATACTGTCTTTTAGAAAGCAGCATGCTTTTTTAATTTCAGCAAATGCTTGTAAACTACGTTATGAAAATGGTATTGATATATATGGTTTTGATTTGTTGATACAATTAGTAAAATCTTTAAAAGATAAGAATATTAATGTGGGACTTATTTTTTGTTTGCCTATGATTGGAGATATGGTATATTATCGAAAGTGCCTGTCTCTGATTAAAGAAATGGATATTGATGATAATATCTTAATTGTTCAGAGAGAAATTCCCAATGGATTTGAGGTCTGGAAGTTGTCGGATTTGTTTATTAGACCTACATTTACTGATATAGAAGGTATATCTGTTAAAGAAGCTTTGTATTGCGGTACTTCTGCTATAGCAAGTGATGTTTGTAGGAGACCAAAGGAAGTTATTCTTTTTAAGAATAGAAATTATGAAAATTTGGAGATGAAAGTACTTGATTTCTACAAAAATCGTGATCAGTCTCAATCGATAAAGATTTCCTTTGTAGAACATACGGTTCAGCAATTATTGGATATATACAAATCTTTGTGAAATATAGTGTTTGTCTTTCTGAGAAAAATATGGTTGAGAATCTGTATTACAAATATTCTTGTTGAAAATAAATTGTGAAACAAATAATTGTAAATACAACAAAAGCATCATTTGCTTGTATTGATAGCTTGAAGCAGAATAAGTGGGTTGATATAGAATAATTCAGTGTTTCTTTTTATGAATAAATATTCTTTATATTTTCAGTTGTTTTGTAACATGGGGGTAAGATACTTTTTATTTCGCGTTCAGTATGAAGTGCGTCGTAAAGGGGGAGTGCTGAAAAAATTATATCCTACTTCTTGGGGCGATAAAGAATATTTGTCATTAACGGATTGGAAAAAGTGTGCGATGCCCTTTTTCTTTTTAAATAGAAAGAGTGTGGAATTGACTGATGTTGATAGTTCAGCTCTTTCCGTGAAGATGTTTCGAATGAAACGCAATGAATATTGTTTCTTTTCTTCCACTTGGTATGAACTTGGTAAGGATTATGATTGGGTGACGAATTCTGATACGAATTATAAATATGATGTCAAGGCACATTGGACAGAAGTTGAGGATATTGTACCTGAAGCAGGAGATATAAAATATGTATGGGAAATGTCTCGTTTTTCCTTCCTTTATGACATTATCCGCTATGACCAAAAGACCGGTGAGAGTCATGCTTCTTTTGTGTTCTCTCAAATAGAAGATTGGATTCATAAAAATCCTCTTAATTGCGGTCCAAATTATAAATGTAGTCAGGAAATCTCTTTGCGTGTTTTGAATTGGGTATTTGCCCTTTACTATTATAAAGATTCAGCCGAATTGACAGAAGATATTTTCAAGTTAATCATTCAATCTGTCTATGGGCAGATGAAGCATGTACGTACAAATATAAACTTTTCTCGGATTGCTGTTCGTAATAATCATGCGATAACGGAAACATTGGCGTTGTATTTGGTCGGTATGCTGTTTCCTCAATTTCCGGAAGCTAAAGATTGGAAAAAGAATGGAAAGAGATGGTTTGAAGAGGAAATAAAATATCAGGTGGCAGAAGATGGCACTTATTTGCAGTTCAGTATGAACTATCATCGGGTGGTGGTTCAGCTTTTGACATGGGCCATTACGCTGGCAGATAGAAATGGGGAATTATTTTGTAAGGAAGTGTATGAACGTGCTTATCGGTCTGTGAATTTTTTGTATCAATGTCAAGATGATTCAACCGGTTGGTTGCCCAATTACGGTTCAAATGATGGAGCTTTGTTTTTTAAACTAAACGATTGCGATTATCGTGACTATCGTCCTCAACTGGATGCTTTGCATTATTTACTTACTTCTGAACATTTGTATGATTGCCAATATGAAGATAGGGAATGGTATTTGTGTGAGTGGAAAGCAAACCGATACATGTATCCGCCGGTGAAAAAGCAGTGGGGATGCATCTCTTTTGAGACGGGGGGATATTATTGTATTCGTGAAAAAGATACTTTTTCTTTTATCAGATGCGGAAAATATAAAGATCGGCCTGCGCATGCGGATAATTTGCATTTGGATATTTGGTATCAGGGAGAAAACTTGTTATTTGATGGAGGCAGTTACAAATATAATACAACAGAGAAGTTGCTTCGGTATTTTATGGGTACTGAATCTCATAATACAATAATGCTTGATGGATATGATCAGATGTTGAAGGGCTCCCGATTTATTTGGTATAATTGGTCGCAGGCAGAAGTAGGCTCATTGAAAGAGACAGAGGATGCTTACATATTTGAAGGGGCGGTTTCCTGTTTTACTTATCTGAATAAAAAAATGAAACATTATAGAAGAATTGTAAAATGGAAAAATGTATGTAGGTGGGAGATAGAGGATTATATGGATGGTAAGCCGAAAGGTATGAATATGCGCCAATTATGGCATACAAATAAGGACAACATTCGTTTGGAATCAAATGGTGAGACAGTTGATACAAAACAATTGTGTTCTGATTATTATGGACAAATGTCTGAGTGTAGACAGGTTGAATTTCAAACTAAAAATAATTCGATAACAACAACTTTTCAAATTATATAAAATGAAAGTACTTTATTTCCATCAACATTTTACTATCCCCACTCAAGCAGGAGGAACGCGTTCTTATGAATTGGCAAAGCATCTGATTGCCAAAGGCCATTCTGTTTGTATGGTTTGTGGTGAAACAGCAAAGCTGGATTTGCCGGAAACGAAGATGAAAAATGTTCATCGGGGAATGGTCGATGGTATAGATGTGATTCAGATAGCTCTGCCATATTCTAATAAAGATGGTATAGCGAAAAGAGCATGGACTTTTGTGAAATTTGGATGGAAGGGTATTCAAATAGCATTGAAAGAAGATTATGATTTGTTGTTTGCCACTTCCACTCCTTTGACTGCTGGTGTGCCGGGCATAGTGATGAAGCTGTTCCGGAAAAAGAAATTTATCTTTGAAGTTCGTGATTTGTGGCCTGAATTGCCTAAGGCTTTGGGGATGAAGAATCCTTTCTTGCTGTGGGGAATGAGTGTTTTGGAGTGGCTAAGTTATCATTGTGCGGATGCATGCGTGGGTCTTTCTCCCGGAATTTGTGAAGGAATTAAAAGAAGAAGCCAATCAGGTAAGCGTATTGCTATGATTCCTAACGGTTGTGACTTGGAAATATTCAAGCCGTCTTCACGTGTGAATCTTTCGTTAGATGGAATTTCTGCTACGGATAAAGTGGCTGTGTTTACAGGTGCGCATGGTATTGCCAATGGTTTGGATGCTGTGTTGGATGCTGCTTCTGTATTGAAGAAAAAGGGGAGAAAGGATATTGTTTTGGCTTTTATTGGTGATGGTAAAATGAAACCGCATTTGATGAAACGGGCTCAAATGGAGCAATTGGATAATTGCCGCTTTTATGATCCGATGCCTAAGAAAGAATTAAATAAAATAGTAGCATCAGCAGATTTGGGGCTGATGGTATTATCTGATGTTCCGGCATTTTATTATGGAACTTCACCAAATAAATTTTTTGATTATATTTCCTCAGGATTGGCTGTACTCAATAATTATCCGGGGTGGCTTGCTGATATGATTCAAGAAAACAAGTTGGGTTTGGTTGTTGCTCCTAATAATGCAAATGCTTTTGCCGAAGGCTTGATGAAACTAATGGACAATGATACATACAGAGCTGAATGTGGCAAAGGGCCAGGGTATTTGCTGAAACTAATTTTTCAAGAAAGTCATTAGCGAATAGGTTTGTTACATTTTTGGAAGAAGTGTCTTCATTGAAATAAAATATGTATTCTTGCTTTTTTAAAAGGATAATAGATTTCGTTTTTGTATTTTGCATATTGGCTCTTATTTGGCCTGCATTACTTCTGATTACCTTTTGGCTACATTTTGCAAATAAAGGAGCTGGTGCTTTCTTTTTACAAGACCGTCCAGGTAAAAAGGGTAAAATATTCAAGGTAATCAAATTCAAAACCATGACGGACGAACGTGATACAGATGGAAATCTTTTACCAGACGAGAAACGTTTGACGAAAGTCGGGAGGTTTGTCCGTTCTACTTCGATCGACGAATTACCGCAATTGATTAATGTTCTTAAAGGTGATATGGCATTAATTGGTCCACGTCCATTGTTGGTGCAGTATCTCCCTCTATATTCAAAAGAGCAGATACGTCGACATGAAGTTCGTCCTGGGATTACAGGTTGGGCGCAGGTTAATGGGCGTAATGCAATTAGTTGGACAAAGAAGTTTGAACTGGATGTTTGGTATGTGGATCATTGCTCTTTTTTACTTGATTTGAAAATTATATTTTTAACGATAAAGAAAGTCTTTGTTCGTGAAGGAATTTCTCAAACGGGGCAGGCAACGATGGAATATTTTACAGGTAACAACTAAGCTATGGAGATGAATATACTTATTACTTCTGCAGGGAAACGCGTGATTCTTACAAAAAAATTTCAAGAAACATTGAAACGCTTTTATTCAGATTCGAAAGTCTTCACCACAGATATGAATCCGGATATGGCTCCCGCAGGGATTATTTCGGATGGATGTTTTGTGGTTCCAAGAGTTACGGCAACGGATTATATAGATAAATTATTGCAAATATGTAAAGAACAAAAGGTAGGCATAATCATACCAACAATTGATACCGAACTTTTGGTCTTGGCAGAGAATAAAGGATTGTTTCAGAAAAACGGAATAGAGCCAATTGTTTCGGACTTAGCTTTTATACAAGCGTGCCGTGATAAACGGAATACAAGCACATTTTTGAGTGAACATAATATACATGTACCAGCTCCGATTGATAAGTTCCATCCTACATTTCCTCTTTTTGCCAAGCCTTATGATGGTTCTTTAAGTAAAGATTTGTTTGTAGTAAGAAATAGGGAAGAATTAACACCGGAAATTTTGAATCATCCCAAATTGATCTTTATGGAATACATAGACAAGCGTGAGTATAAGGAGTTTACGGTGGATATGTATTATGGCAAAGATAATCGGGTGAAAGCTATTATTCCTCGTGAGCGTGTGGAGATTCGGGCCGGTGAGATAAACAAAGGTTTTACCAGAAAAAATTTTCTAGTCCAGTTCCTAAAAAAACGGTTGGATTATTTACCAGGAGTAATAGGTTGTATTTGTATCCAATTGTTCTACAGGGAATCAGACCACGATGTGGTGGGTATCGAAATAAACCCGCGTTTTGGAGGTGGATATCCGCTTTCTTATTATGCAGGGGCAAACTTTCCGGAATATATTGTTCGGGAATATGTACAAGGAGAGAGCTTGGAATATATAGATACTTGGCGTGACAATACGTTGATGTTACGCTACGATAGCGAGGTGATCGTTTATGAAAAATAAAATATTCGTGTTTGACCTGGACGATACGTTATATAAAGAGATCGACTTTTTGTATTCGGCTTATCGGGAGATTGCTCGATGGGTCGAGTTGAAGTTTTCTTTAAAGGATATCTATTCGTTTATGTTGAGGGCTTATGAAAATAAATCGGATGTTTTTTCATTATTGATTAGAACTTATGATTTGCCTCTGACGAAGGATGATCTATTGGATATGTATCGGTTACATTTTCCCGTTATTTGTTTGGATGATGATACGGAAGGTGTATTGAACGTTTTGAGTTTGAATTATAGGTTAGGTATGATAACGGATGGGCGTTCTATTACACAACGAAATAAATATCAAGCCTTAGAACTTGATCGGTTTATAGATGATAATGATTTGGTTATATCAGAAGAATTTGGTTCTGAAAAACCTTCGGAGAAGAATTTTCTATTTTTCCAAGATAAATATATTAATGCCGATTTTTTTTATATAGGTGATAATCTTCGGAAGGATTTTATAACTCCTAATCGTTTAGGTTGGACAACGATTTGTTTATTAGATGATGGGCGGAATATCCACAGTCAGGATTTCTCTTGTCTGGAAATTTATTTACCTCAATTGGCAATAAATAATTTGAAAGATTTATTGTCTTTGTCTGGAAAAAATGAAGATATTTTAATCACAAAAAATAATTATGAATAAGCGAATCTATCTTTCTCTCGCCCATATGTCCGGTCGTGAGCAAGACTTCATAAAAGAAGCTTTCGATACCAACTGGGTAGTCCCCTTAGGCCCCAATGTAAATGCATTTGAAAAAGAGTTAGCGGACTATCTTAAAGAAGACCGACACGTGGTCGCATTGTCTGCCGGTACAGCCGCTCTTCACCTGGGGCTTATCGAACTTGGTGCGCAAGCAGGTGACGAAGTCATCTGCCAGTCCTTTACTTTTGCCGCTTCAGCCAATCCGATAGCGTACCAGTCGGCTACTCCGGTCTATGTAGATAGCGAACAGGATACTTGGAATATGAGTCCTTTATTCTTGGAAGAAGCGATCAAGGATCGTCTGCGTAAAACCGGAAAATTACCGAAAGCAATTATCCCGGTTCATTTATACGGCATGCCTGCAAAAATGGATGAAATTATGGCTATTGCTTCTCATTACGGAATACCCGTTTTGGAAGATGCAGCAGAAGCTTTGGGGTCAGAGTATAAGAGACAGAAATGTGGTACCTCGGAGAATTTGCCGCCTTATCATTCAATGGAAATAAGATGATTACGACTTCCGGAGGCGGCGCTTTGGTTTGCCGGACGGAAGAACAGGCCAAACGTACTATGTTCTATGCTACCCAAGCCAGGGAGAATGCTCCGCATTACCAACATGAATGTATCGGATATAACTATCGAATGAGTAATATTTGTGCGGGTATCGGTAGGGGACAGATGTTTGTGTTGGATGAACATATTGCACGACGCAGGGCAATACATCGGCTGTATACGGAGTTGCTGAAGGATATGCCGGGTATTGAGGTACAACAGAATCCTTCGGAAGATTTCAATTCGAATTTCTGGTTGACTTGTATTTTGGTAGATCCGGAAAAGGCTGGGTTTAATCGTGAGGATGTCCGGTTACATTTGGCAGATGAAAATATAGAAACACGCCCTTTGTGGAAACCGATGCATCTGCAACCGGTGTTTAAGCAATCACCTTTTTATGGGGACGGGACTTCGGAAAGATTGTTTGATAAAGGGCTTTGTCTGCCTTCTGGTCCGACACTGACGGATGATGATATTTGCAGGGTGGTGGATGAGATAAAGAGTTTAGCAAAAT
>NZ_QSDP01000164.1:0-8374 GCF_003463685.1 Parabacteroides sp. AM58-2XD | reverse complement strand
ATGTAGACAGCGACCTGTTACACGAGGATCTGTCACTTCTGAAAAATAATTAGAGGTATTCATTTTGCAATGATAAACTTTTTAGAGGAATTTTGGTGCGGTCGCCCTGCTTTTCTTACCCTGTTTCTGTGGCTGATGACGGTAACTTTTCCTGTCATTGCGCAGCAGAAAGCAGACACGACCTACACTTTCCGGTTCGTTCCGCAGAAGGACATGTTCTACGTGCCTTGGAATGGCAATGACACGGAACTTGCCCGCCTGTTGGAATGTATCGAAAACAACAAAACCACAATTCTTGACGGCAAACTGCCGCTACTGGTTGACGGATACTGCAATTCGCAGGGCAGTGAAGCCGAGAAAGCTGCTCAACAAAATAAACATACCGACATGCCATTGGAAACCAAAACCCCAACCGACTATCATTTTTCCCTGCGTGCCAACCTGCTACGCTGGGCTACCCTGACACCAGATCTTGGCGTGGAATGGCGCATCTGCCGTCGTGGGGCATTGCCGTAAACGGCTCGTGGACTTCATGGACGTGGAGCGACAAGGACCGCCGCTATGCACTCTGGGAAGTGGCTCCGGAAGTGCGTTACTATATGGGTGAGAAGAAAGCCTGGTATCTGGGCGCGCTGTTCAAGGCCGGACAGTTCAACTACAAGCTCTCCGAAACAGGCAAACAGGGCGACCTGATGGGTGGCGGCATCACCGCCGGCCACCAGCTGCGGCTGAACAAGGCACTGGCTCTTGATTTCAACCTCGGTCTGGGCTACCTGAATGCCGACTATGAGAAATATGAGGTCATCGACGGCGTGCGTGTACGCCACGGCAACGAGACAAAAGATTGGTGGGGCCCATCAATGCCGGTGTGACATTGGTATGGAAGTTATTCTAACACGGAGGAATAGAATATGAAAGCAAAACAATATATAAATATGATGGGAATGGCAGCCGCCGTGCTGCTCTCTTCCTGCGTGAAGGACACGCTTTATGACACGCCGCACCCCGACTACGGGAAGATTGCGGTAACAGCCGACTGGTCGGCCCGCGGTGAGGGTATCGACATACCTGCCACATGGACGGTCACCATGGGCGACTATACGGGTACGGAGACTTCCGCCACCCATGCCCCCGACCATCTGTTTGCTCCGGGCAGCTACACCCTTGCGGTGTGGAACCCGGCTGAAGGAATCACGGTGAACGGCACCACAGCCACCATTGCCGCAGCCACGGGAACCCGGGCAGGCACGGATGCCTTTGTGAACAATGCCCCGGGATGGTTCTTCACCTATACGGAACAGGTGACCATCGAGAAAGACAAGAACTATCCGCTGACCGCTACAATGAAGCAGCAGGTGCGCGAGCTGACGCTTGTCGTCGAACCGACGGGTGATGCCGCTGGACGCATCACGGAGATTGTTGCCCATCTGACGGGTGCAGCCCGAACACTCAATTTCGCTACTGATACCTACGGAGCCGCTTCGAACGTCGTGCTGCCCTTCACCAAGATAACCGAAGGTGACGATGCTGGCAAGTGGAAAGCCACGGTGCGGCTACTGGGTGTGACAGGCACGGAACAACTGCTGACGGGTGAAATCCGCTATGCGGACGGCAACCCGACCCCCACGATGCTGAAAAGCGACCTCACGGAAGCCCTCAAGGAGTTCAATACCAGAAAGGGCGCATCGCTGACCCTCGGCGGAACGCTGGTTGAGACTCCCGAAGGCATGGAAGTGGACGGAGCCGAAATCAACGGCTGGGAAGAAGTGAAAGGTGATGATGTAAATGCCGATTTGTAACTAATATAATGACAGATATAATGAAGACAAGATTTTTTGCACTTGCGACGCTCGTCCTCGCACTGGCAGCCTGCAACAACGACAACGAGAACCTGAACGGTGACCCAGTGGCCGCCCAGTTTACCGCCGACATCGCCCTCGCCACCCGCGCCAGCGGAACCACCTGGGATAACGGCGACCGTATCGGCATCACCGACATCGGCAACGACACCCAGTACGGCAACGTGCCTTTCATCCTGAAAAATGGGAAATTTGAGGCAGAAAAAAAGGTCATCTATATCGAAGATACAAAGACCCATACTTTCCGCGCCTACTATCCGTACAACGCGGCGGGAGGTATCCTCGCAGCCACGACCGATGCCACGGCGCAGCAGAACCAGTCTGCCATTGACTTCCTCTTTGCCACAGGAGCCACGGGAGACAAAAAAAGCCCGGTAGTGAGCTTCACCGACAAAACCGGCAAAGGCGGTGAAGACAACTCCTTCCACCACCGCATGAGCCGGATAACCCTTACCTTCGAGGCGGGCGACGGCGTGGATTTCAGCGTGGTCAAGCCTGAACGTTACACGCTGGACGGATTGTTACTCACCGGTACGTTCAACACGGCCGACGGTATTGCCACCGCAGACAACGGGGCACAGACCGGAGAACTGGCCATGAATTTGGCAGACGACGTTCTCACGTCATCGATCATCCTCTTCCCGCAGACAGTTGCATCCCTGCCGTTGGTTGTGAATTACAAAAGTCAGGAATATCATGCCACACTCACCGTGCCCGAAGGCGCACTGCAGGCGGGCAACAACTATACCTATACCGTCAAGGTACGCAACAAAGTCCTTGAAGTCAGCGAAGCCACCATTGCAAAGTGGAACGATATAGACGGCGGAGAAGTGGGCGCTGACCTGTAGGATGTTAATAATTAATCGATTAGAATAAAGAATTATGAGACATAGATTATTTATCCCCGCAGCCACCGCACTGCTGTTCGCCCCCGCCGCCTGCACACAGGACGAACTTGCTGGCGATAACCGTCTGCCCGAAGGTGAATACCCTGTATTCATCCGTGCCACCGGACTGTCCGTAGAAGCAACGCCGCTGGCAGCCTCTTCCACCCGTGCCGCTGTGGACGGCGACTGGCAGGGCGTCACTTCCGTGGCACTCAAGATGGGCGATGCGGTAAAGGAATACACCGTAACGGCTTCTACCGATTTCAAGAGTGCCACGCTTTCACGCGAGAACGACCCGTACTACTGGACCAGCCGCGACCCAATTACCGTATCGGCATGGTGGCCCTTCAACAATGCCAACATCACACAGATGCCTGCCGTGAAGGTGGCCGAAGACCAAAGCAAATTGGCTGACTTCCAGAACAGCGACTTCATCTCTGCTGAGAACCGGAAGGTGGAATTTAACACCCCGACTCTTGAATTTACCCACCGCACGGCACGCGTGACAATCGAACTGAAGCCCGGCACGGGATTCACGAGCGTCGCCGGTGCCACGGTGAGCCTCGTGAGCCTGTCCGCCGATAACGGCAACCCGACTGCCATCAAGACCTACAACGCAAGCGGCAACACCTACGAGGCACTGACCGCCCCGCAGACCGTTGCGGCAGGCAAGCCATTCGTCAAGGTGGAACTCGGCAGCGGCACCTTCTACTTCCGTCCGCAGAACAACGTCGTATTAGAAGCGGGCAGCCGCTATAAATATACCGTCAAGGTGAACGCCACCGGCCTGACGTTAGAGGGTTGCACCATCGGCAGCTGGGCTGACGGCGGCGGCGAGAGCGGCACAGCCGAGGATTTGGGCTACATCTACGACAGCAACACCAAGACCTACACGGTCTATAACGCCGACGGCCTGCTGGCATGGAACGAAGCCTCACAAAAAGATGAATCGATAAATTGCACCCTCGCCGCTGACATCGACCTGACGGGTAAGGAATGGACACGGTCAGGCATATTTACATTCTACTCCGGCGTCTTTAATGGGCAGGGACACCGCATTACAGGATTTAACTCTTCAGCAATGAATAATACTGGATTTTTGGGTTCACTCTTAAGTGAACGTGGAGTGATAAAGAACCTACAACTCATAGATGTGAATCTGTATGGCAGTAGTGGAAATACTGCTGGAATAGTGGGCCGAAATCATGGCCAAATCATTGCCTGCTCTGTGACGGGAAAAATTTCTGCATCATATGGTGGAACTTGTGGTATAGCCGAATCAAATTATGGCGATATCATCGCTTGCTGGTTCGACGGCACATTGAAAGAGTCTAACAATGGAGCTATAGTGCGTTATAACTACGCTGATATAACTTCCTGTTATTGGGGAGGCAATGCCGGGCAAGGAGTATTCCGTATTGAAGGAGGAACGGTAGATGCCACGAAGGTGGACGGCGCGACCGTGAAATGGCAGACAGCCGTCGACGGCATGAACACCGCCCTCACCGCTGGCGACTACCAGTGGATACTCGGCACCGACGGTCTGCCCGTATTACAAAAGAGACAATAACGAACCCTAAACGACACGCATCATGAAACGAGCAACCATCCATACATCCGCAGCCATCGCCCTGCTGCTCGGCCTTGCCGCCTGCACGCAGGACGAACTTGCCGACGATAACCGTCTGCCCGAAGGAGAATACCCCGTAGTCATCCGTGCCACCGGACTGTCCGTAGAGGCAACGCCGCAGGCAGCCCCATCAACCCGTGCCACCGTGGACGGCGACTGGCAGGGCGTCACTTCCGTGGCACTCAAGACGGGCGATGCGGTAAAGGAATACACCGTAACGGCTTCTACCGATTTCAAGAGTGCCACACTCTCACGCGAGAACGACCCGCACTACTGGACCAGCCGCGACCCGATTACCGTATCGGCATGGTGGCCCTTCGATAATGCCGACATCACACAGATGCCTGCCGTGAAGGTGGCCGAAGACCAGAGCAAATTGGCTGACTTTCAGAACAGCGACTTCATCTCTGCCGAAAACCAGACGGTGAAATTTGACGACCCGACACTTGAATTTACCCACCGCACGGCACGCGTGGCAATCGATCTGAAGCCCGGCACGGGATTCACGAGCGTCGCCGGTGCCACGGTGAGCCTCGTAAGCCTGTCTGCCGATAACGGCAACCCGACCGCCATCAAGACCTACAACGCAAGCGGCAACACCTACGAGGCACTGACCGCTCCGCAGACCGTTGTGGCAGGCAAGCCGTTCATCAGGGTGGAACTCGGCAGCGGCACTTTCTACTTCCGGCCGCAGAACAACGTCGTGTTGGCAGCAGGCAGTCGCTATAAATATACCGTTAAGGTGAACGCCACTGGCCTGACATTAGATGGCTGCACTATCGGTGACTGGGCTGACGGTGGCAGCGAGAGCGGTGAGGCTGAGGATTTGGGTTATTCTATACAGAACGACGGCAGTTACACGGTCTATAACGCCGACGGCTTGCTGGCATGGAACAAAGCCGTACAAAAAGATGAATCAATAAATTGCACCCTCACCGCCGACATCGACCTGACGGGTAGGGAATGGACACGGATAGGCACATGGCCAGGTTACTCCGGCATCTTTAATGGGCAGGGACACCGCATTACGGGATTAAACTTTTCAGCAGCGACTACTGAACTTTTTGGGTTATTAAATGAACGTGGAGTGATAAAGAACTTACAACTCATAGATGTGAATCTGTATGGCAATAGTGGATCAGCAGCTGGAATAGTGGAGCAAAATAATGGCCAAATCATTGCCTGCTCTGTGACGGGAAAAATTTCTGCATATGGTAGAACTTGTGGTATAGCCGATTTAAATTATGGCAGAATCACCGCTTGCTGGTTCGACGGCACATTGAAAGAGTATGAATCCGGAGCTATAGTGCGTTATAACTACAAAATTATAACTTCCTGTTATTGGGGAGGCAATGTCGGGCAAGGAGTATTCCGTGATCATGGAGAAAAGGTAGATGCCACGAAGGTGGACGGCGCGACAGTGAAATGGCAGACAGCCGTCGACGGCATGAACACCGCCCTCACCGCTGGCGACTACCAGTGGGTACTCGGCACCGACGGTCTGCCCGTATTGCAAAAGAAACAATAACGAACCCTAAACAACACGCATCATGAAACGAACAATCATCCATACATCTGCAGCCATAGCCCTGCTGCTCGGCATTGCCGCCTGCACGCAGGACGAAGCGGGCTCCTGCAGGAAGGGGCGGAAGGCACACCCATCGTCTTTACCGCCACGGGGCTGAACCCCGCTGCGACAGCCATCGCCAATACCCGTTCCACCGTGGACGGCGACTGGGAGGGTGTGCAGAGCGTGGCAGTCCTGATGGACGGCACGGTGAAGGCATACGACGTGACGCTCACCACCGCCGACCCCGCCAGCGCCACGCTGACCTCCACCGACCCGCACTACTGGACCAACCGCAAAGACATCACCGTCACAGCGTGGTGGCCCTACACCGCTGGCGAGACAACCCCTTCTGCTGTGAAGGTAAAAGCCAACCAAAGTGCCCGGAAAGACTTCGAGGGCAGCGACCTCATCGTAGCCGACGGACAGACGGTGACCTATGGTAGCCCCACGCTCCGCTTCACCCACCGCACGGCGCGGGTAACCATCGTTCTGACGGACTACACCGAGGGGCTGGCATCTGTGCGGCTGACGGGTCTCTCCACCGAAGGCGGCAACCCGGCCGAAATCACCCCGTATGACAAGGGTAGCAACACCTACACCGCCCTCGTAGCCCCACAAAGTGTGGTAGCTGGCACGGCCTTCATTACCTGCACCTTCACTAACGGCAAGACCTTCGTCTATAAGATGAAGAATGCTACCGACTGGCAGGCGGGCGGTGAATATACCTACACAGTCTCCCTCACTGCGGCAAAAGACCCGGGATATACCATAGAGGGCAACGGCAGCTACACCGTGACATCCGCCGATGGCCTGATGCATGTAGCCGATTTAGTGAACGGAGGTAAGACCGACATTAACATTACCCTCGACAAAAACATTGACTTGACGGGCAAAGGCTGGACGCCGATAGGCACAAGCTTCGATAACTCATACAAAGGCACTTTCGACGGCGGCGGCCATACCATCACGGGGCTGGCCGTTACGACAAATGACCAATTTGTGGGTCTGTTCGGCTATCTCAATAGAGCTGGTACGGTGAAGAACGTGGTGATGGAAGGCATACAGATAACAAGCAATCACGGGTCGAGCCAGGCCGGTGGCGTGGTAGGATTTAGCCGGGGCACTATTGAAAACTGCTCGGTGTCGGGCAGCGTCAGCGGCACGGTGTACGTCGGCGGTGTGGTGGGGGCTCAATGGGGCGGTTCCATCACCGGATGCAGTTCCTCGGCCACAGTGAAGGGAACGGTCGATGTCGGCGGCGTGGCAGGTCAGACGAATTCGAATGCCACCATGACCGCTTGCTATGCCACGGGCAACGTGACCTTAGAAATAGCCCCCATAAATAATATCGATGTCGGCGGTGCGGTGGGATTCAACGGAGGAAGCCGCATCCTTGCCTGCTATGCCACGGGCAACGTAACCAGTACAGGTAGTAGCACCGTCAATGTGTATATCGGCGGCTTTTGTGGATATAACTCCACCACCGTGACCGCCTGCTACTGGAAGAATAATAAGGAACAAGGCATCGGCTACAATAAGGTAGGCACCGACACCGAAGTCACGAAGGTAGACGGCACTGACGTTACCTGGCAGAAAGCCGTCGATGCCATGAACACCGCCTTGCAGAACGCAGGCTCAGAGTGGCGTTACGAACTTAACGGAGCATTGCCTACCTTGAGGAAGCAGTAAGCTGTTGCGGGCGGAAAAGTTCCGCCCGCAACAAACATTAACTGAAGTATAATCCCAATAAAGAAAGGAGGACGTGATGAAACACACGGTGTAATACTGGTGTCATTGCAGATATAAATTTTAGCCCTTCCTATTCTTATGCGCAGTCAGAAACAGGTCGGTGGTCTATTGGTCTTAATTATAGAGGCCTTGAAATTTATACCATTCATTGCCAATCCGGATGTGGTGCTATAGATATAAATAAATTGGTATCATCCGCAAATCACCCATTTATTATTGGTGGGGACATGAATGTGACTCCAAGCGAATTATCAGAATATTTAAGAATAATGACCACAGGTACCAGGAGTAGGCCGGGAAATAGTGCTAATTTTGCTTGTTGTGGTATGCCAACACATATTTCAGGTCGAGAATTAGATTATTTCCTTATCGATAGCAGATTACAGCTAAGAACATGTGTACGAAGATATCATATGAAGGGTGGGGATCACTATCCTGTGATATTGGAGATTTAGTTAACCAATTATATTTTTCATCAACAGAATGATAAACATTTACTTCAGGTAAACACCGATTACCACAACTCAAACTAAGTAATAATACTGAATCTGGTTTTAAACTGGTTTTAAAGAAGTATAGATAAGTTCATTATTAAATTTTCCATCTACCAATAAATCGCTTTCAGAACAACTTATACTAAAATAAGTGTTACAATTCCTAATACTTTTCTCATACTCAT
>NZ_QSDP01000163.1:0-8554 GCF_003463685.1 Parabacteroides sp. AM58-2XD | reverse complement strand
TTTACATCCGTACCGACGGAACCACCACCCACCCTCGCCTACTTGGTGAGGTGGGTGCCCATGTAAAAGGCCTGAACCATTGCTCCATCGGTATCTGCTACGAGGGCGGACTCACCCCCGACGGGCATCCTGCCGATACCCGTACGCCCCGCCAACGCGAACGGCTGGAAGAATTGCTAACGATCCTCCGCCAACTCTACCCGCAAGCCTCATCACCGGCCATAACCACCTCACCCCACATGCACCCAAGGCATGTCCTTGTTTTGATGCCGAATGGGAGTACAGATGGATCTGACGGTGTCTTACCGGCACGCAAACGACATGAAAACCAATCAAAATACATCATGTTGTTTGCGTGCTATACCCCCCCAATTGCTTATTTTGCTAAACTCTTTATCTCATCCACCACCCTGCAAATATCATCATCCGTCAGTGTCGGACCAGAAGGCAGACAAAGCCCTTTATCAAACAATCTTTCCGAAGTCCCATCCCCATAAAAAGGTGATTGCTTAAACACCGGTTGCAAATGCATCGGTTTCCACAAAGGGCGTGTTTCTATATTTTCATCTGCCAGATGTAGCCGGACACCCTCACGATTAAACCCAGCCTTTTCCGGATCTACCAAAATACAAGTCAACCAGAAGTTCGAATTGAAATCTTCCGAAGGATTCTGTTGTACCTCGATACCCGGCATATCCTTCAGCAACTCCGTATACAACCGGTGTATTGCCCTGCGTCGTGCAATATGTTCATCCAATACAAACATCTGTCCCCTACCGATACCCGCACAAATATTACTCATTCGATAGTTATATCCGATACATTCATGTTGGTAATGCGGAGCATTTTCCCTGGCTTGGGTAGCATAAAACATAGTCCGTTTGGCCTGTTCTTCCGTCCGGCAAACCAAAGCACCGCCTCCGGAAGTCGTAATCATCTTATTTCCATTGAATGATAAAGCGGCAAATTCTCCGAAGGTACCACATTTCCGTCCTCTATACTCTGAACCCAAAGCTTCTGCTGCATCTTCCAAAACGGGTATTCCATACCGAGAAGCAATAGCCATAATTTCATCCATCTTTGCAGGCATTCCGTATAAATGAACCGGGATAATAGCTTTCGGGAGTTTTCCTGTTTTACGCAAACGGTCTTTGATCGCTTCTTCCAAAAATAAGGGACTCATATTCCAGGTATCCTGTTCACTATCTACATAGACTGGAGTCGCTGACTGGTATGCTATCGGATTGGCTGAAGCGGCAAAAGTAAAGGACTGGCAGATGACTTCGTCACCTGTTTGCGCACCTAATTCGATAAGACCCAGGTGGAGTGCGGCTGTACCGGCAGACAATGCGACCACATGCCGGTCTTCTTTAAGATAGTCCGCCAACTCTTTTTCAAATGCATTTACATTGGGGCCTAAAGGGACAACCCAGTTGGTGTCGAATGCTTCTTTTATGAAGTCTTGCTCACGACCGGACATGTGGGCGAGAGAAAGGTAAATTCGCTTATTCATAATTTATACTGTGATTAAAAGATACAATCCCAATTGCTGTGACAAACAACAATCAAAAACCTGCTGATAAATGAATCTAAGTTTATTATAATTTATCAGCATTCTTTTTAAAGAAAACTTTCGTTATGCCAACTCTCCGTAAGTCTTCCCTAGGCCATTCCTTATAATTTTCTCCATAGTGTTGCAAAAGATACTCTTCTGCTCTCCCAAAACTTGTCATCTGAACACCTTCCAACATATATTGTTTTAACGGTAAAACCCATTGTTCTTCTACAAGAACTTTTGATGCAGACCAAATGATATAAATGTTTCCTTTTTTTAATGAAAAAAGCGATTTAACCCACTCAACAAAAGTCTTTTGCCGTATCATTCCTTTCTTAAGTCGTTCGCTATATTCTTCCGTAGTCAATCCTCCAAGCTTATACCTCCTCTTCACATAGTCAAGATGCCCTTTCTGAATGATATACGCAGCTTTACTTTTTCTAACTTTTCTAAGTTTATATAAATCAATCCACACTCCATTTTCCTTATATAATGGAACTCCCGGAAGTACTTCTGAATATTGATCTCGTATCTTCACCCAATCCAAATAGTATTTTGGTTCAGTCTTATTATACATTGAAGAATCATTCCATCAGGTAATTCCTTCAGCAAAACCTCTACCATTTTATCGTAATCTTCTTCAAAGACAGCAACATCAAAATCATCATCCCACGGTATGAACTTCCCTCTTGTTACTCCTCCCAACAAAGTACCACCAACTAATGCATACCGTATTTTGTAATGATCAAAAATAGGTAATACAACCTTCATCATTTCTAAAGTCCTGCTATGAAGATATTCCAACATTTCAGGCTTTAAAATAGAATAATGATAACCCTTATAGACCTTACTTCGTTCTAAATAATTTGACATATAATTATCCAATATATTCTCCTGCTGTTATTCTAAATGTACTGCCTGTCATCATACTCGAGCCATCGGACATCATATAGACTAACCCATCCAAATAATCCGTTTTTTCACACATCCTACCCATTGGCAAATAAGCTCCGGCACGTTCACGAAGATGTGTTTCAGTTTCTCCTTGTGATATTCTTAATGCAACCTCACCTTCAGTCGGTGTCCAACCGAGCGTCAGATAATTGCATCGGATATGTTCTCTTGAATACTGATGGGAAATATGTTCCATCAAAATACGAAGAACTCCTTTGGAACAAGCATACGCAGCTCTATCCTTTTCGCCACCCCACGCATGGGCCGAACCAGTCAAAACAATAGAACCACCACCATTCATACGCATATATTTAATGGCTTGCTGACAGCAGAAGAAACAAGATTTGAAATTGATATCCATCACTTTGTCGAAAGTGTATTCATCGCATGTGTCTAGGGGTGATACAGGAGTTATACCTGCATAGTTGAAAAAACCGTCAATTTTCCCGAATTTGTGGTAGGCTTCGTCCATTAATTTTTTGCAGTCTTCTACATTTTCTAGATCAGTATGTACAAATAAACCATCTGTTCCATAGGTACGCATTAATCTGATTGATTTAAGAGCAGATTCTTCGTCGCGACCGCCAATTACAACTTTAGCTCCTTGGCGTGCAAATTCTTCGGCCGCTGCACGACCAACTCCTTTAGTTCCTCCGGAGATAACGATGACTTTACCTAATAATTTTTTCTCGCTCATACCATTTATAATTTTAAGGCCTTTTTAACGTCAAATCCTTTTAATAGCATGTTATTACCAGCCTCGTCATAGACTTTTACCTTATCCTGATATTCTTGGATGGCTGTAGCCAGTTCTTCTTTAGTATCACATACAAGATAGAGACGTGTTAATACCTGCTTTTCATTGCCAATCCACTCTTGTGGAACTTCATCACCTTCTGCTAAACGAACAACGTTGGCCACAACACGTGAATCTTTTTCTATGTCTTCAAAGCCTTCGACTTTGGTTATTCTACCTTTCCTTAGTAAGAACCATACTGTAGCAGCCCATTTCCCTTTCATGTAAGGATCTTCTTTATACAGATTGACACTTTCACCTTCGTTACCTGTAAGAGCAAAACGTATTAGCATCTCACGTTGATCATATCCGTATATTTTTTGGAGTAGGAGGTGCGGTGCTTCACCTTGCAAGCGAAATCCGGTGTCATATACATAAAACTCACCATTTTCATAGAAACCGGAAAGCATAAGAATACCATTTTTGATCCCTATTTCTTTGAACATACGCACTGCATTAAAGTGCATACGCTTCATATATTCATCCATATGTTTTGAAGGATAAGTACCACCAAGGCACACACGGCTTTTGCCTCTTTGCTCATCCGTAGTGTAACGGTCATAAATACAGGATGCTGAACAGTAACCATCTTTGAAGGTGTAATACATACCCATATCTTCGACCCCTTCCATATATCGTTCTACAATAAAACGTTTGTTGGGACTTGCAGCAAGTGCCTTATCTACAGCCTCCTTCAGTTCTTCTTCTTTATATACAACGGTCATACCTACTCCCCCGCCGTTATCAACAGGCTTAACCATTACCGGGTATTTAATCTTAGCAATGTCGGATGGCTTCATCTCTGCATCAAGATAATATTCTGGAATACCATGGATACCATAACTTTCGCAGGTCGCTTTAAAGACATCCTTATATGAGAATACATCGACAATGCGTTGAGTCGCATAGCATGGAAGATCCAAGCTTCGCATACTTTACAATAAGAAGGAACCAGAATATCAGCTACTCCAACAAGTACTCCATCTACCTGTTCTTCGCGTGCAAGAGCGATTAATCCCGGAACATCCATACCATCTATGTCAGATGCTTTCCAAGCATATTTCTTGGCATCGTCCGTATGACGACCACTTGCTACAATACACTTCACTCCCATTTCATTGGCAACACGAACCAATGCACTTGTTTCGGGGTTTCCACCTAAAATCAATAATTTTTTCCCCTCAAATTCCTTTTTCATATTTATCAAAATTTTATGTTATCATTTATTCTTATTCTATATTCCAATCTTCTCCCATTGTTAAAATCTTATATGGAAGTTTTTCATTACGCATTTTTTCAATGAATAAACCACTATTGCCACCATGAGAAGGGAACATTCCAAAGTGTGAAGGTATGGTAATCCCGGGCTGGAGACACTTTGCTAATTCTGTAGCTTCTTGCTCATTAAGGTTTCCGTATGCGCCATTAATAGGGGCTATTAAAACATCAATAGGACCAGCACTCAAATACTCTTCTTTCCAATCTAAGTGTAAGCTGGTATCTCCTACTTCCAGAATATTTTTTCCATCGACCGTAAGTAGAATGCCAACTTCTTCGGGGGCGCCTTCTCCGTGATCACTATGTATAAAATGGATATCAAAATTGCCGGCAACATAATGATCGCCGGGCTTTACATATGTTACCCGTCTCTCATCGATTCCAAGTTGTTTTACATCTTTTCTACAATCACAAGCACAAAACAGATGGGTTTTCCCATTAGCCATTAAGTCAAACATGGCATCAATATCGAAATGATCACGATGAAAATGAGTGGCAATTATTATATCAAGCTTTAAATCTTTTGCATTTACTATTTGGGGTAAAAGACGATGGTATCCGTCATGCCCTTCTACAGGTTCTACGCATTCGGTGAGATATAAGTCAATACCCAGTGTTTCTCCTTGCTTATTTTTGATTATATAGCCAGCTTGTCCCATGCTGAAGAGGTGAGTAACACCTCTTGAGGCATTATTTAATTTTTCAAGAAAATCCATATTGTTGAACTTGGATTCTTAGATTAGTTGTTTCCTGTAAATTTTTCCATTGTTGCCGAAGTATCAGAACTGATTCCTTCACGCGCAAAAACTTTCTTTATCGTCAAGACAATAATTTTCACGTCCAAGAGGAAAGAGCAATGGTCTACATACCACACATCCAATTCGAATTTCTTCGTCCAACTGATGGCATTACGTCCGTTCACCTGAGCCCAGCCTGTTATTCCTGGACGAACTTCATGCCTACGAGCTTGCTCTTTACTATACAGAGGCAAATATTGAGGTAACAACGGACGCGGGCCTATCAAAGCCATATCCCCTTTCAAGACATTGATCAATTGTGGGAGTTCATCAATGGAAGTTGAGCGGACCAATCGCCCTACTTTTGTCAACCGGTCTGCATCGGGCAACAGGTTACCGTCTGCATCCCGTTCATCCGTCATCGTCTTAAATTTGATAACCTTGAATATTTTTCCGTTTTTACCCGGGCGTTCCTGTGTAAAGAAAGCTCCTGTACCCTTATTGGCAAAATGAAGCCAAATTGTTATTAGTAAGAGAATAGGCCAAATTACAAATAGAACACAAAAAACAATGGAAAAATCGATTATCCGCTTTAGAAAATGAATATACATGAACTTACTATGAGAATAAGGATTGGTATTCGCTTAATAAGGCATTCCACACTTTATATTGTTCGTAACGTTTTACAATTGTTGGCCGAGCATTGCTTGCCATTATCTTAACTTTATCATCTCGATAATCATAAAACCATTTCATCATTTTATAAAGAGCATTTTCATCACGAGGAGGAATTATCTTACCATTAATTCCATCTTGAATGATTTCATTACATCCAGTAATGTCAGTGGTAATGCAAGGAACTCCTAAAGAACATGCTTCTACCAAAACCTGACCGAAACCTTCACGATAAGAAGGTAATACGAGAACGTTTGAGATGGCCATAAAGGAACGAACATCAGATTTGAGTCCTACCATATGAATATGGGTATTATTTTTAATTTTTTCTTCTGTTTCTTTTGAAATTGGATTTAAATTATTCTCTAGACGTCCAACAATAATAAGATGAATTTTTTCTTGTAATATCTGTTGTAATCTATCAAATGCATTGACTAATTCATTGATTCCCTTGTCCTTCACAATGCGTCCCGCATAACAATACACGAAGTCGTTGTCATTTATACCAAGTTTCGTTTTCCATATATTTAAGTCTGGGAGTTTTTCACGGTTATAGTATGATGTATCAATACCGTTAGCACTACCATTAAATACCACATTCAATTTATGTTGCTTACAAATACTGTCTTTAATAAGAGTTTTTTTTACACCTGCACTAACACATAATATCCTTGTAGCACATAAACATGTAAGTTTTTCCATCAATTTTAATAATACCTTCATTCCCCCTTGTGAGCCTTGATAACGCAGTCCATGACACATGTAGATTCTTATTGAAATCCCAGTCAGTTTAGCTGCTAACATTGATAAGAAAGCACCTTTTGGAGTATTCCCATGAACTATATCTGGACATTCCCTCTTAAAATAGTTGATAAATTGAAATAGGCTTTTACAATCATCCAATAAAGAAATGTTTCTTTTCATTGGTATATAGTGAATAGCTATATCCTCTTTTTTCCAAACTCAATTAATTTTTCTTTCTCGGAAGAGATTGCTACCACATCAAATGTATTACTGATATAATTCAACTGTCCTTTGAAGAATTTTAAAGAACCTGGAATGGTCGTTATAATACAAAATTTTTTCTTACTCATAATGTGTATTATGTGTTAAAATCGTTCTTGGTTTGGGTAAGACTACAGTCGCATTATCAGGAATATCTTCTACAACAACACAATTGGCACCAACTTTTACATTATTCCCTATATTTATACCTGCTAAGACCTTGCTACCTGCTCCTAACATAACATTATCGCCAATCCCCCCCATGAGCAATAGTTACTTGCTGATATATTGTACAGTTACTTCCAATATGCAAATCATGCCCAACAATTATACCATTTGGACCATGGGGCAAGTTGGGAGGGGAATCAAAAATCGTGCCAGCATTCAGATTAGTCCCGAACGAGCAATTATGATAGGCATCTGTTTTCTTTATATAATATAGATAATACAACTTTAGAAGGAAAGGTGTATTGTTATTGGGATCAACAACAATACTTCTTCTTTTCCAATATTTCTTATGATTGTAATGCTGAATAATGGATAATAAATATTTCCCAACTTTATTATTGAAAGAGAAAGGTGTCTGTCTGTTCATAGGTTCATAGCTTTTATTGTCAATACAATTCTCCCATCAGCTGTTCATATTTCATCCTCTCTTTTATAGTTGTTTCTTCTCCTCTCATAGATACAACGGCATTTATGCCAATGAGGGGTGCAACAGAATAATAGTATATTAATCTGAATAGATTTTTAATGTTTTTCTCTCGCAAAAAAATATCCTTACTACTTTTTTGCATTTTCCTAAGTGACATTGAATCAAATTCAGAATAATAATATAAGACTTCATTTAATGCTGAATATTTTCTTCCTTTTAAGCATCTAGAAAAGAAATCTATATCTTCTCCAGAATTTAAAGTTATATTATAATTAATACCTTCAGTAGCTTCGCGCCGGATCATCGAAGCTGCACACATGATAGAACAATTATCAATAGAAAATAGCTGGATTGAATTATCTCCTTTGCCTCTAACTCTAGTTATTCCACATTTTATACCATATGAAAGTATTCCGCATGAGACCAAAGAAACATTTTTATGAGCTTCTAAAAAAGACACTTGCTTGTATAATTTATTTGGATCATACCAATCATCTGCATCGAGGTATGCTATATATTTACCTGTAGCTTTTATTAGTGCTTCTTGGCGGGCATATCCTCGGCCTTTATTTTGTTTTAAATGAAAAACTTTAAAACGAGAGTCTTCTATTTTTTCTAAATATTGCTTGGTCTCATCTGTAGAACCATCATTAATTATGATACATTCCCAGTTTGTATATGTTTGCCATAATAATGATTTTATAGAGATCTCCATCTGAGGAATGCCGTTATAAACCGGCATTAAAATACTAATTAAAGGTGAAGCTTCCATATTATACACATAGAGTAAAAAGCGAAATGAAGAAAATATTATTAATGAGATTTTAGAATATCGATATGGTAACCATTCAACTGAAATAAATGGATATATTATTAAAACAGGCATTATAAACCATGAT
>NZ_QSDP01000162.1:0-8570 GCF_003463685.1 Parabacteroides sp. AM58-2XD | reverse complement strand
GCTGTTTAATAAGACTAATTTCAATGATGTCAAAGAACAATTTAATCCCCTTATTCCGGGATTATTTGATTAATTAATAACTCGTCCCGATTTTAACGGGACACTAGTGTTGCAACAAACAAAACAATGAACAAAGATGAAATCGTACTTCACTTTTCTCAGCCGCAACAAGCTCTACACGGCCATCCAGTTCTTCGGACTGGCCATCGCATTGGGAGTCGTCCTCCTTTTAACACTATATGCTAAAACCGAATTCAATATCGGTAACAAACAGCCATACTCCCAGCAATTGTATGCCATCGGCTACGGCAATGACATCGGTATGACAGTCGGTACCGCCCCGGAATTATTCCCTTCCATTCCGGAAATAAAAGAATGGACACGCTTCATCAACAGCGAGTTGACGGACTTGACCATAGACAACAACTACTACCAGGCAAACAGCCTTGCCGTCGATTCCAACTTCTTCCGGATGCTGGGCTATTCGCTCATCGGATGCAACCGCGACAAGGCGCTAAGCGGAACAGACGAGGCCGTCATCTCCGAACCATTCGCCCGTAAAGTATTCGGTAATGAAAATCCTATCGGACGCACAATCATGTACCTAAACCAGACACCACTACGGGTTATCGGGATTCTCCCGGCCTTCGATCCGACAGAACTGTTGAAACCGGTCGACCTCCTGGTCTCTATCAAATTGGAGGAAAAGACTTATGCCTGGATGGATAACTTCGGTCAGACCCAAACGTTCGTCACGTTAGCGGAGGGGGCAACACCCGCCAACGTCACCCGAAAACTGCTCGACAGTTATAAAAGTTATTGGGATTATTGGAAAGAAGACAACAGCACGAACTCCTTTGCGTGGGGTTCATCACTCACACGCATGGACGAAATATACTTTTCACCCATGAACCATAACACTCCTTTCCGCAACGGGACACGGAAACAGGTTCAAATCTTATTGGCCATCGCGATAATCTTGCTCCTTTCGGCCGTCTTCAACTACATCAACCTGACCGTGTCGCAAACCGGCAAGCGGGCACATGAGATGGCGACTCGACGATTGATGGGCGATTCTGCCGGGCAAATCGTGTTGCGCTATCTCGCCGAGTCGGCAATCTTCACAACCGGGTGCTTCATCGGCGGATGCCTCATTGCCGTCATTGCCAAACCCTATTTCGAATACTTGCTCTCTACCCAAATCGCCATATCGCTTTCTCCCGCAACGGTCGCCTACGCCCTGTTGTTGTTGGCCGGAATCACCGGCATATCAGGATTACTACCGGCTCTCATCATCCGTAAATACAGCCCGATAGATATTGTAAAGGGGAACTTCCGCTTGCAGAACAAGCAACTATTCAGCCGCCTGTTCATCATCGTGCAGAACGTGATCAGCACGTTCCTCATTGCGTTGGGGCTGACAATGGCCGTCCAAATACACTACCTTGCTACCCTACCGACCGGTTATAATACCGATCTGGTCTTTGTACGGGCCTGGGATTTAGGAGCGACCTACGACAAACAAGCCATCCTCCAGAAACGTTTGCAGGCATTGCCCCAGGTGGCAGAAGTGGCGTTGGCACGGAAACTACCTTTCGTCAGCGGCCACGATGGCGTACGCCAGCCGGACGAAGAGGGAATGTCATGGCTCCACCTATCGGATGTGGACAGCACAGCATTCCGGATGTTGGGCTTCGAAGTAGCAGAACGCTGGTCAGACCCGCTACCCGGCATGGTTTGGGTAACGGAAGAGACCTGCCGCCGTTACAACCTTTCGGCCGACAACCCCCATTTCGGGAAGAACGGCGACGAGGGCGGCTACCGATATAACGTCTGTGGAGTTATCCGTGATTACCGTTCACTCATGGCGTTAAGCACTCCGACACCCGATTCGCACGGAGCGGTCAGGGTGATGGACCCGCAAGGCTATGTGATCAACCAGGTAATCCGGACCCGAGGTGACCGGTCGGAAGCCCTGGCCGCCATCCGCCATACCTGTCGGGAAGTGTCCAAAGAGGTGATCGGGATGCCGAAAGACCTGGAGACCGATTATATCGATGATTATCTGGACAAAGATTTGACACACGAGAAGAACATCGTGATGCTCGTCCTATGCTTCATGGCCATCTCCATCCTCATCTCTGCCATGGGACTGTTGGCCATGTCGATAAGCTACACCGAACAGCAAAGCAAGCGGATTGCCTTGTGCAAAGTGATGGGAGCCGAAACAAGCGGTGCGGTATGGGAACTTTCCAAACAGTTCATGACGCTCTCGTTGCTTGCCGCCTGCTTCGCCCTACCCATCAGTTTGAAAGCGGTTCAAATCAGTTTGGAGTCATTCTATAACCGCATCGCCTTCCCGTGGCATCTCATAGCCGCGGCTGTTTTGGCAACCATAATTATCGCTTTCGTGTCAATCATCAGCCAAACTTTGAAAGTCGCCCGCCGTAACCCTATCAAAAGCATCCGGATGGAATAAATACAACAGTATATAACAGATAACATCATTATAAAAAACGAAACAAGTCATGATTAAAATAAAGAATCTCAGCAAAAGCTTCCGAACGGAAGAAATAGAAACCATCGCACTCAACGGCGTAAGCATGGAAGTGAAAAAGGGCGAGTTCGTCGCCATCATGGGTCCAAGCGGATGCGGCAAATCGACCTTGCTGCATATTCTCGGCCTGCTGGACAACCCGGACGAAGGCAGCTACCTGTTGGATGGGGAAGAAATGGGACACTTGAAAGAGAAAGACCGAACCCGTTACCGCAAAGGACGTATCGGGTTCGTCTTCCAGAGTTTTAACCTTATCGACGAGCTGACGGTGGAAGAAAACATAGACCTCCAACTGAAATACCTTGGCGTACCCAAAGCCGAACGCAAGCAGCAGGTACTTGACATCCTGCGCAAAGTGCGCCTCAGCCAACGCGCCAAACATTACCCGCAACAACTATCCGGAGGCCAACAGCAACGAGTAGCCATCGCCCGCGCCGTGGTAGGCAAACCTAAATTGATTTTGGCCGACGAGCCGACCGGCAACCTCGACTCTAAGAACAGTCTCGAAATAATGAAATTGCTCAGCCAGTTGAATGCCGAAGGAACGACTATCGTCATGGTGACACACTCGCAGCACGATGCCACATACGCCGACTATATCATCAATCTTTTCGACGGACAAATTGTCAATGAGTTGGATGGAATACTTTGAATCAGGATTGGACTTGCTTGTGCCGAAGCATTTGCCCGTGAGGGTGCAACCGTTATAATGGCGGATATTCAAAAGCCGGAAGAACTTTACTTGTAGACGGTGGCTTTACGATCCATTAAATCTTATGTATATAAAGTTGACTCCCGTCGCCTGCCGGGGGAGTCAAAAACGAAGGCTGCGGGATTCATATCCGACAGCCTTCCACATTAACCCCTAACTTTAACCAATGTATTACCGGAAGATTCGTTCCGGTAGTTTCAACATAATGATACGTTAGTAACCGGAATTCTGTTTCAGGTTCGGATTCTTATCCATGCTGTCCTGCGGGATCGGCAGATAACGGTTCTTGGCAGCAAACTCACGGTTTTCAATCAGGTCCTTACCTGTTACAACGGCACGTTTATAAGGATCTGTCTCGTTGTAATCGATAGTACCGACGATACGGTACAACGGACCGTTCAATAATGTTTCGGCCAACATCTTTCCTGCGGCATCTTTCCAACGCAGAATATCTGCACGACGCAGACCTTCACCCGCCAATTCAATGCAGCGCTCACGACGAATCAACTCACGCAATGTTTCTTTCGTGCTGTATCTGGCTCTGTCCACAACAGGCATGCCGGCACGGGTACGGATCTGATCCAGATAATCATATACCTGGGCGGAAGGACCGTTCAATTCATTCTCCGCTTCGGCATACGACAACAAAACTTCGGCATACCGGAACACGATCACACAAGTTCCGGTACTCCACATATTGGGATACTGGTCGATGGGGTCCAGATATTTCGCCCAGGTCAGACTGGATTTCGAAGCATTATCGGTGTAGGTAGGATAGTTCTTATTATCCGACTTATCTGCCAGCGTTTTATCCAGCGTGTTCAGCACCGAACCTCTCCAGTCCTGTCCCGGATAAAGAATACTCATCGCCATACGGGGATCGCGGTTGGCAAACGGATGGGTCGCATCATACAGGGTCGACTCTTCCTTCGTTTTACCGTCTGTCATTTCATACATATCCACCAGGTTCTGAGTGGGGACGATAGAGGACCAACCGCCGTCTACATTATTATACATCTGGCCGATCACTCCCAAACCGAATGTATTAGGGATACGCTGGTCGGCAATGATCACCTCTTTCGAATCTGTGCCAGTGAGCTTGAACAAATTGGAATAATCGGGTTCCAGTTCATACTGCTTCAGGTCGATGATGGCCTGGGCAGCCTCTTTAGCCTTCTGCCATTCTCCATAATACAATGCCTCACGCATTTTTATTGCCAGTACACCGCCTTTGCCGATGCGTCCGCGGGCAGCCGGTGTCGTATTAATACCCGTCAAAGCATCTTCCAGGTCTTTGGCTATCTGCTGACGAACTTCTTCTTCGGTATTACGGGGTACCTGGCTTCTTCGGCTGACTGATAAGAGCCGATGATAGGCACACCGCCATACCACCAGTTCATCTGGAAGTATTTATAAGCACGAATCGCTTTCGCCTGTGCTATCAGGTCATTCTTCGTTGCTTCCGACTTGAATGTTACATTGTCGATATTATCCAGCACGGTATTGCAACGGCGGATAGTCGTGAAGCTATAAAATGAACTGCCGGGGTTAGAGCTTGACAAAGAACCGTCACCCCAAGGGCGCCAACCTTCCCACGGGAAGTTGTTGTAAGCAATATCTGAACCACAATCGAGATAGAGAATGGCGGTCGGATCCCACAGACCGTTATAACATCCCACCACGAAACTTTCAGCATCCGTTTCGGTCTTCCAGGTGGTGGAAGGAGACAATGCATCATGTGGAGCCGTATCCAGAAAGTCCGAGCAGGACGTAGATAAAAACGCTGCTCCGGCCATTAAATATATTGATAATCGTTTCATAAAATTCAACTTATATTAGATAGTCATTAATAGTTTAGAACGTAACATTTACTCCGAATGAATGGGTAGTAGACAAAGGATAGCTTGACAAACGGGTGCTGACCGTCTCCGGGTCTACATTCAACGGCATAGAATCGAATGTCAGCAGGTTCTCTGCCGAATAATAAATCCTCAGGCTTTGAATACCGGCTTTTTCTATCAGGCTTTTCGGGAAGGTGTAGCCTAACTGTGCAGTCTTCAGACGCAGATAGCTCGTATTCATGATCCAGAAGTCAGACATGACAACGGATGCTTCACTCGGTGACTTACGGGCTTCTGCCACACGGGGCATACTTGCTCCTTTATTTTCGGGCGTCCATGAGTCCAGCCAGGCTGTTGAAGGGTGGCCGGCACTGCCGGAAAATTCACCGAAGGCTTCTTTGGTATAAGCGAAACCGACGTTTGCCGCACCGGTAAAGTTAAGCGTCAGGTCGAAGTTCTTATAAGCACCGTTCAGGTTCAGGCCGAATGTCATCACCGGATCTTTTGTCTTATAGAGTTCACGGTCTTCGGCAGTGATCTTACCGTCATTGTTGGTATCGACATACTTCAGGTCGCCCCCTTTAAATTTCAGGCCGAACGGATATCCGTCCTGACCGGCATATTTATCCATCCAGGCTTGTGCCTCTTCGTCCGACTGGAAGAAACCGTCTGTTCTGTACACGAACCAGGAATTGATAGGAGAACCGACCTGACGCATGAAGTCGCTGTCAGACATACGGTTAACACCTCCCAGGTTTTCTATCTTATTCTTGTTATAGGCAAAGTTTCCGACAACGCCGAACTTCCAGTCACCCCATTAGTTACTGTAGCCCAACTGCATTTCGACACCTCGGTTACGCATGGCACCTACATTATCTTTATAAGCACCCAGCGCAAATTCCGTCGGTACCGGAACTTCCATGATGATATCGGTTGTCTTGCGATCGTAGTAATCGAAAGTAAAACTGATCTTATTATTGATCATTGCATCTATCCCGATGCCCCATGTGGTTGACTTTTCCCACGAAAGGTCTTCTATTTTATAATTACTCTGATAATAACCGGTCGTCAACGCACTTCCGAAAGGATAGTTGGCACCCAGGTTATACGTATTCAACCAAGGATAAAAGTCACCGCCTGTCGGTGTCCCGTCGCTCAAAGCATCCTGGTTACCCAGCATACCCCATGATCCGCGAAGTTTCAGGCTATTCAACCAGCCTCTCGTATTTTCCATGAAGCTCTCTTCGCTGATACGCCATGCTGCGGAGAAGGAAGGGAAATATCCCCAACGGTGTCCGGGGGCGAAACGGGAAGAAGCATCCGAACGGAAGTTTGCTTCCAGCAGGTATTTGCCGGCATAGTCGTAGTTTACACGGCCGAAATAAGAAAGCATATTCAGTTTGCGGGTAAAACCTTCGTTGGTTTGGGTGGCTGTAGCACCGGCATTCATATCATCCAGTTCGTTATTCGGGAAGTTTTCGCGGTATTCCTTGTTGTAACGCACATCATATTTCTCGGCATGATATCCCAACATCACTTTCAAACCGTGATTACCGAATGTCTTGTCATAGTTCAGCAAAGCATCGAAATTGTAACGTGACCAGTTGGTGAAACGTTCTTCCAGGCTGTTCGGACGACTGGCCTGTGCCGGGTCGGTATCCAATTTCATAACAAATGCCTTGAAGTGCTGGTCGTCATTTACATACGAACCGGACACTGTAGCCTTCAGTCCGTCTATGATCTGGTAGTCAACTGCAAGAGAACCGGTAAAATTCTGGTTGTATTTGTCCACAGTCTGTCCGGAATCCAGCCAGGCGATAGGGTTACCGTCATTTGTTGCACCATATGTTCCATCCTCATTATAAACCGGAATCATCGGGCTCAGAATATTCAGCTGGCGGATAATCTGGTCGGACCAACCGCCGCCGTAATTGGAGTTGGGGTCTTTATAGTCGTTCTTTATATATGACATATTCAAACGAACCGTCAGTTTCTTCGTGATATTCATATCCAGGTTCGTACGGCCGTTGAATTGTTTACGTTCCGAATTGGGAAGAATACCGGTTTGTCCCAGATAACCGACAGAAGCCATATATTTCGTATTCTCGGTCCCTCCGCTGATATTTACATTGTGTTTATGCAATACACCGGTTTGGTAAGCGGCATCATTCCAGTCTGTGTTCGGATGTCCGTACGGGTCGGAGCCATCCTGAAACAGGCGGATGTCTTCATCACTGTAGCGGTGAGGCTGTCCGTTATCATCGTCGATCCGGTTATACAACATCGCATATTCGGCCGAACTGACGCGGTCTATTACAGCAGTCGGACTTGACACACCAATATATCCGTTGTAAGTAATACGCGGAGCACCGGTCTTACCGCGTTTGGTCGTTATCAGAATAACTCCGTTGGAGGCTTTCGAACCGTAGATGGCGGCAGAGGAGGCATCCTTCAGGACAGAGATACTTTCGATGTCGTTAGGGTCGATACTGTCCATCGAACCGCTCTCGATCCCGTCGATCAGGATATAAGGGGATGCATTATTCAACGTCCCGACACCACGGATACGGATATTACTTCCATCCTCACCGGGACGACCTTCACCGGCTGTGATCGTTACACCCGGCATCAATCCCTGCAAACCGGAGGATACATTCGAGATCGGTCGGCTTGTCAGTTCTTCGCTTGCCACAGAGGCTACGGCTCCGGACAGGTTGGCTTTCTGCTGGGTTCCGTATCCTACCACCACGACTTCGTCCAGCTTTTGCGTATCTTCAGCCAGAGTAACTTTAAGAGTCGATTGTCCTGTGTATTTGATTTCCTGTGTCAGATAGCCGATGAAAGAGATCTGGATCACATCCCCGGCTTTTACATCCAGTACGAAGTTACCATCCATGTCGGTAACAGTACCGTTCGTTGTTCCTTTTACGACAACAGAGGCACCGGCAACAGGGCCGAAATCGTCGTTAACTGTTCCTTTTAAACTCTTTTGTTGCTGAGAAATGTCAACTTTAGGTGTTGTCGTACTGTCGGAAGCATGTGCTGTCCCTCCGGAGCACAATGTGGCTGACAACAACAAAAGGCTGACTGGTCTTACGATTTTCAACATAACAATTGCTTTTTGTTTAATAATACTAGTAACTTTATTAATAAGATTTAAGGAGATTAACTCACTTTACTTATAGATTCACCTCATTCATGGTATTAACATTTACTCCTTCTGTAAAAATCTTATTTCTATGAAACCACAGTTCTTACAGAACTATGGCTTTTCTTATTTCACAAACAGCATGATTTCAACATATTAACTCTAAAGGGACGACCATCTATCTTTTTAATGGATTAACTTTAGTTTAAACGTTATTATTATTAAACGATCTCCAATGACTTGACTATTATTGAATAATCTATACAATTTAATGCTTTATTATAAAATTAAATATTACATTTGCAGGGTCGG
>NZ_QSDP01000161.1:0-8757 GCF_003463685.1 Parabacteroides sp. AM58-2XD | reverse complement strand
AGACCGGGAAGAAAGTTTCCACGAGCAAGGAAAGGAAGGCCCAATTGTAAAAACTATACTCTAACTAATTACAAAAGAGCACTATGAACCTTAAATTGATGACATTGAGCTAAAGCAGACGGCAAATGAACCTGTAATAACCAAGTGACTCTGATTATGGTGGTTGTATGGCGGGGACATGACACACCCCCTTCCCCCTCTCCAGAGGGGAGCCAGGTACAACCAGTTGCTATAAACAAACATTCAAGTCTGATAAATAGTGACTCATATCATAAAATAAAAACAGTTTCTTAGATGATAATTTAAATAGTTAATAGCATCTACAACATCTACAATTATATCTTAAATCTTTTATAAATAAACATCTTATGTAATAGTTGTAGATGATTTTATATCTACAACTACCATCCTTTATCTACCACTTTATGCACTATCTTGCTTTTCGATGGAGAAGGAGGAGGGATGAATAAAAGTTTCTTGTGGAGGAAATAAAAGTTTTATGCAGTGGAAACTTTTGTTTTCTCAGCACAAAACAAAAGTTTAGACAGCAGAAAAACAAATAAACTATACCTGACAGCAATTATGGACATAGAGATAAATGTAATACCCCACAAGTGTAAGATGGTTACATGTTGTATTTGAAAAGTAACAATAATGGTAGATATATCCCTACTATTGTAGATACATTTATATCTACATTCATATTATAGTCCGCTAATAAACAATAAATTACAACAGAAGTTGTAGATATTGTAGATAAGAACCTTTGAACTAAATCAATTCCGTCAATAGTTTGTTGTTTATTGTTCCAACAAACCTTCCAGATAACGTTCGGGCGGTAATCCGATGCGCTGCATGAATCCGGCAAGAGCACTAAAATTCAATCCTTCTTTCTCACTGTTAAGCAAAGCAACCCGGCGAATCACACTTAACGGTAAAGAAATGGGAACGGAAGGCAGCAATTGTCCGTTATCATACCGGTAACCGGCTTCGGACGGACTGCGGAGGACTGCCAGCCGCCATTCTTTTTCCGAAGCAGATAATGGTTCCTCTACTTCCAGGCAGGCATTGCATAAAAGAGAAAAGAAACGCGAATCGGCAGTAAAGCCGCTGTGTTCTTCATCGAAAAAGAATTTATCGTACTCGCGGTCCATCTGAGTAATGAAATTATCGAGTATCTGTTTTTCGTCGTATTTACAGCGTACCAGGAATATGTTTTCAAAAAGACAATGTTCGGCTAATTGCTCATAATCAAACGATAACCGCAGATAAGGCTGTCGGGGTGACCACACCTTTTCAGGCAGAACGGTTTCATTCTCATAGAAGGAGAACTTATAAAGTTCCATCTCCGGCCCGATCAGCATCCGGCGCTTTTCACGAAAAAAAGGAATAGCCTGTTTGCTGCTTTCCAAAGGGATACCTTTTTGTGCCTCATATGCTCCGATAGCCTTCCGGAGCAACGATAATCCATATTGATATTCTTCTTCAGGAACCGTATATAATAAATTCTCAGCCTGTAAAATAAGTGCCGGTTCGCTGGCCGGTCCGGTGCATCCTTCAACGAACGATTGCAATGATATATAGCCTGATAATTCCATTAATTTAATATTTTTTGTGGGCAAAGATACACTATAATTCAGAGAATTACTACCTTTGTTTCAACTATAAACAATTCTAATAACCAATTACAAGAAGATGAAACGTCGTGATTTCTTAAAGACCAGTGTAGTAGCTGGCGCCGCTCTCTCAATAGACTTTACCGGGTTGCAAGCTGCGTTGTCCAGCAATACGATGGCAGTAGAACAAGCTCCCGAAATGGTCGCCGTAATGGGTGGAGAGCCCGAAGTCATGCTTGACAAAGCATTGGAGACCCTGGGGGGAATCGGTAAATACATCAAGAAAGGGCAAAAAGTCGTTATCAAACCGAACATCGGCTGGGACCGTACACCGGAACTGGCTGGAAACACTAATCCGGAACTAATCAAGGCATTGGTAAAGAAGTGCCTGGAAGCCGGAGCTGAAAAAGTGACTGTTTTCGACCATACCTGCGACAACTGGCAGAAATGTTACGAAAGCAGTGGCATCGCTGCCGCCGTCAAAGAAGCCGGAGGTATCATCATGCCCGCCAACGATGAAAAGTATTTCAAAGAAGTATCCATCCCTAACGGAGTAAAAGTAAAGTCTGCAAAGATACATGAAGCGTTGATTGAAGCGGATGCGTGGATTAATGTGCCTATCCTGAAGAACCACGGCGGAGCGAAACTGTCGTGTGCCATGAAGAACTATATGGGTATCGTGTGGGACCGCCGTTTCTTCCATCAGAACGACTTGCAACAATGTATCGCCGACATCTGCACCTGGCAGAAGAAACCGGTATTGAACATTGTGGATGCTTACCGTATGATGCATCAGAACGGACCGCAGGGTAAAAGCGCTGCCGACGTAGCTACATTGAAATCCATGATTGTTTCCCCGAACATCATTGCCATCGACACGGCTGCCCTGGCTTTGTTCAACCAGGTAAAGAAACTGGATATGGAAGCCGTAAGCCATATCAGCAAAGGCGAAGAATTGAAACTGGGAACAACGGATTTGAAGAAAGTCAATATCAAACGTATTAAGATTTAATGAAGCGATTAAATTATCAGAAAGGAGTGAGAGTACTTCTCGCACTCCTGTTTTTTATACCCATACTCTTGTTTTTTCTTGATTTCACCAACAAGATGCCAGTGGATGTACATAAGTTTCTGCATATCCAATTATTGCCCGCAGTATTAGGCGGCATGTTTGGTATTGTTGCAGTATTACTTATTATGACATACCTTTTTGGACGTATATACTGTTCAGCCATTTGTCCGGCCGGGATTCTGCAAGATATCATCAACCGTCTGTTTTGTATTGGTAAAAAGAAGAAAAAAGGTGTTCGCCGTTTCAGTTATCATAAGCCAATGAACTGGCTACGATATTCAATACTGGCCCTAACAGTGGTGACTACCGCATTGGGATTTTCCGGGTTATGCTTATTACTCGACCCTTATAGCAATTTCGGTCGTATAGCGGCAAATCTGTTTCGTCCAACTGTGATGTGGGGAAATAATGTATTAGCCGACTGGCTGATGAAGATGGATAACTATTCTTTATTCCATGTTACAATCAGTACGGTTAGTATTGCCGGATTAATATCTGCCATTGTTGCACTGGTCGTATTTATTGTAATGGTTATTTTCCGGGGGCGTTTGTTTTGCAATACATTATGTCCGGTTGGTGCTTTACTCAGCCTGGTATCACGTTATTCACAAATGCGTATCTCGTTTGACAAGGAAGCCTGCAACCATTGCGGCAACTGTGAACGAACCTGCAAGGCGGAAGCTATTAATGCAAAAGAGATGACGGTAGACTCTTCGCGTTGCGTGGATTGCTTCAATTGCGTTTCTTCCTGCTCTAAAGGTGGATTACAATACCGTTTCAAACCGGCTTTCCGTAAAGAGAATGCCGATACGGGCAGTTCCAATGCGATCCCGTGTCAAGCACGGGAACGGGTAAGTGCTTCTAACAGTCGCCGTACGTTCCTGGCAACCGGAGTAACGGTTGCTGCAACATTGCCTGTTGTTTCGGCTATAGCAGATGGCGTCGGACAAGCCAAAGGACATGGTCAAGGCAACGGTCACGGAAAGAAAAAAGGCCGGAAGAAATGGCCGCCCATCACCCCTCCCGGTTCCCTGAACCTGGAACGGTTTAAAGACAAATGTACGGGATGCCATATCTGTGTCGTGAAATGTCCCAGCCAGGTATTACGTCCGGCAGGGCTTGAATATGGTTTCGACTATCTATTGAAACCACGCATGGCTTATATCAGCAGTTATTGTAACTATGAATGTACCATTTGCTCGGAAGTCTGTCCGGCCGAGGCTCTCAAACCGATTTCCGTAGAAGAAAAGAAATCGTTGCAAGTCGGCATTGCCACCTTCTTTATCAACCGTTGTATCGTGAAGACGGAAGGGACCGATTGCGGTGCCTGCTCCGAACACTGTCCGACACAAGCGGTACATATGGTTCCTTATGAAGGGACGCTGACTATTCCCGAAGTAAATCCGGACCTGTGTGTCGGTTGCGGCGGTTGCGAATCCATCTGTCCGGTACGTCCGATGCGTGCCATTATCGTAAAAGCAAACACGGTGCATCAGACCATTGTTTTGCCGGAAGAGGAAGAAGTTAAAAACGTAGAAGTCGATGACTTCGGATTCTAACGGAAAAATGCTACCTTTGCAAGCAAATTTTGCAGAATGAAATTCGAATTACAACACAACGATACTAAAACAAATGCAAGGGCGGGCTTGATTACAACCGACCACGGGGTAATCGAGACGCCCATTTTTATGCCTGTCGGAACACAAGGCACAGTGAAAGGAGTCCACATGACCGAGTTGAAAGAAGATATCGACGCCCAGATTATCCTGGGTAACACCTATCATCTTTATCTTCGACCGGGTCTTGAAATACTGGAAAAGGCAGGCGGACTTCACAAGTTCAATACATGGGACCGTCCTATCCTGACCGACAGCGGTGGCTTCCAGGTGTTCTCGCTTTCCGACAACCGTAAACTGCATGAGGAAGGTGCCGAATTCCGCTCGCATATCGACGGTTCGAAGCATCTCTTCACACCGGAGAAAGTTATGGATATCCAGCGTATCATCGGAGCCGATATCATTATGGCTTTCGACGAATGCTGTCCGGGTGATGCCGATTACGACTATGCCAAGAAATCACTGGGACTGACCGAACGCTGGCTGGACCGTTGTTTCGACCGTTTCAACGCCACGGAACCGAAATACGGATATCAGCAATGCCTCTTCCCGATTGTACAGGGTTGCGTATATCCGGACTTGCGCCGGCACGCCGCTGAAAACGTTGCCAGGAAGGGAGCCGACGGGAATGCCATCGGCGGACTGGCTGTCGGCGAACCGACCGAGAAGATGTACGAAATGATCGAGGTTGTAAATGAAATATTGCCGAAAGACAAACCCCGTTACCTGATGGGTGTCGGTACGCCGATAAACCTGCTGGAAGCTATCGAACGCGGCGTGGATATGTTCGACTGCATCATGCCGACCCGCAACGGACGCAACGGGCAGCTTTTCACCCGTTTCGGCACCATCAATATCCGTAACAAGAAATGGGAAGACGACTTCTCCCCCATCGACTCCGACGGAAACTCTTATGTGGATACGCTTTACAGCAAAGCCTACCTGCATCATCTGGTCAAAGTAAACGAACTGTTGGGCTTACAAATCGCCTCCATCCATAACCTCGCCTTTTACCTATGGCTGGTGAAGGAAGCACGCCGGCACATCATTGCCGGCGATTTCTCTACCTGGAAAAGCGGCATGGTGCAACAACTTGACAACAGACTTTAAAAGTTGACAGTCAACTAAAAAAGACATTCGCATGAAATTCAAATTAAGACGGATAGACTGGTATATCATCAAGCAATTTCTCGGGACGTATGTTTTCGCGATTATACTGATTATCTCTATCTCGGTAGTTTTCGATATAAACGAGAAGATTGACAAGTTCCTGAAGCCGGATGTGCCCTTACAGGCCATTATCCTGGATTATTACATGAACTTTATCCCGTACTTTGCCAACCTGTTCAGTCCGCTGTTCACGTTTATTGCGGTTATCTTCTTTACCTCCAAGCTGGCAGACAATTCGGAGATTATTGCGATGCTTGCCAGCGGCATGAGTTTCCGGCGGCTTATGTTGCCGTATGCTATTTCGGCGGGGATTATTGCGATAGCCAGTTTTATATTGAGCGCGTTCATTATCCCTCCCGCCAATATTACACGTATTGACTTCCAGAATAAGTATATCCGAAATAAAAAGGTAGAATATGCCCGCAATATCCAGATTGAAGTGGAACCGGGCGTGATTGCCTATTTCGACCGCTACGATGCACGTCCGAATATGGGTTACCGTTTCTCTCTGGAACATTTCGAAGACAAGAAGCTGGTTTCCAAACTGACTGCCAACTCCATCAAATACGACTCTCTGTACAAATGGACTGTCATCGATTATATGATACGTGATTTCGACGGAATGCGCGAACATATCACCGAAGGTTCCCGCAAGGACACTACGCTGACGATTATTCCTTCCGACTTCCTGATTTCCGTCACCGACTGCGAAACGATGACTTCACCGGAGCTGGCAACCTATATCGAACGTCAGAAAACGCGTGGTATCGGTAATATCCAGACATTCCAGATAGAATATCATAAGCGCTTCGCCTCCATCATGGCGGCATTTATCCTGACCTCTATCGGGGCGTCTCTTTCTTCGCGCAAAATCAAAGGGGGAATGGGATTGAATATCGGTATCGGACTGGCGCTGAGTTTCTCCTATATCCTGTTTACGACGGTAACATCGACCTTTGCAATCAACGGATATGTGAGTCCGATGGTGGCAGCCTGGATTCCAAATATCCTTTATACGTTTATCGCCATTTATCTGTATCAGAAGGCACCGAGGTAATACCAAGGTCCCGAACTAAAAATTGATGTTACAACACTCAATAAGGGTATTTATTTTGTTATAGCTAGTAGTGATGGAGTAAATAAAGTAAGACTATAATTATAAACTAATTACATAGATGTATTAAAATAAATCACCCATTGATCAAGCAGCTTCATTGCTTTCTTAATCAATGGGTGAAAAATTATTTCTATATTAATTGTAAAGAAAAATCTTATTCAGAAATAACCTCAAATTCATCTATAATTAACGTACTACCCGCAGCTCCTTTGAATGCATCACCTTCTGCACTAGAAGAGCAAACGATAGCTAATTTATATTTCTTCGAAGCATCATAATCTTTCTTCCATTCAAATTCAAGGTCGAATGACGTATATTCGGCTTTATCGCTACCATCAGCTAACCTAGCTTCTGCTACAATCTTTTCAGAACTATTAATATCATGACCTGTCAATACATCATTATCGTTTTCAATTTCAAACAGAATGGCAGCAATTGAACATTTATCTTTCTGATCCAACGTCTCTGTAGCTTTGCCATTATAGAATGGACCTTCCCCGGCTGTGTATTTATAATAACCTTTAAAACGCAATGGTTTAGAATCAAATGGTATACCAAATTTCGTACTACTTAATTGATCTGACGGATTCAAATCGAAGATTCCTGTAAACAAAGAACCTGAAGTAATAACAGGAGCCATATTAAAACCTGCACCTTCTGTATAAAGAGTAACTAATTTCGCAGCTGCTGCACCTTCTTTAGCATCATCAGTTTGTAAAACAGGGAAACCTCCTTTATAACCTAAAATAACCAACAACGTAGCTCCACCATTACTGGAAGCCAATTTATCAACCGGACTTGGGGTTAAATAGACTCCTTTACCTGTACCTGCTTCCACCCATTCATCAAAAGAATATTTTAATACTTTTCCTGCTACAGAAACAGTATAAGTAGTAGTAGTTATTCCATCTTCCGAAGTCACAGTATAAGTCACCGGCTTAGAAAAATCCTGAGCTACTCCGCTTGCCGGACTAATAGTCGCTTTTTCAGAAATCTTAATTGTAGGAACCAAAGCTGCCAATTCTTCCGCTTTGATGGTATCTGTTACCATAAATGTAATACTAGTTCCATCAATAACAGGCTGTGATACCACTTCTTTGCTATCGAAAGTAAACTCCATAATCTTAGCTTCCGAGCTTTGATCGGAAGCTAATTTTGTACCTACAAAATCAACCTTTACTGTGATAGCAGCACCTTCCTGAGTTGCTTTTACATTGATAACCATTTCGAGTTTTTCACCAGTAATTGTTCCGTTCATAACAACGTCACAATCACCAACCATAGGTAAGGATAGCTTTTGTTCGCCATCAAACTGACAAACGTTATCGCCCTGTTTTTCTACATTACATTTGTCTACGGAAATGTTTCCAAGTTCCATGGCACCGAAACTGAAGTTCTTCAGTTCCATCTTGATCTGGTTGTCGCCAACCTTTGTCACATACACTTTCTGGGGAAGATCAGCACCTACTTTAGTTCCGTCCAGGTCTACGTCCAGTGTTCCTTTGTATACACCGTCAAATTCTGTTCCGATAGGTTCTACCTTATCGTCATCACTACAAGCCGAAAACAGGCCTAGCATACAAAGCATGCTGAAGAAATACATTAATTTTGTTTTCATAAATCTGTTAGTAAACTAATACCTTTTAATTAATACAATAAAGTTTTTTTAAACAGCACGAAGATAAGAATAATTTTTGATAGTACATTTTTTAGGAAAAAAAGGAAGTTGAGAATTTGAGACTTTGAGCAATACAATCATTGTCTAGACAATATTTTAAAACAAGTTCATCGTAAACAAAGGAAAATTTACACGGCGAAAATATTGCCCTTTAGTGACTCTAAGATACAAAAAACGGTATAAATCCATATTATGCTGAATTTATACCGTCATTTTTTTAGAATGGAAAATATTTCAAAGTCTTTTTAACATACCCTCTTTTTCAAACAATAACTCATATATATATATTCCATTCACTAGTCTCCCATAAAAATTTGATGTTAAAGAATGAATAAATTAAGCAGATATATCATTGAATTTCAAACCTTAATAGGAGACTCTAAATAATATTCCATTCACTAGTCTCCCATAAAAATTTGATGTTAAAGAATGAATAAATTAAGCAGATATATCATTGAATTTCAAACCTTAATAGGAGACTCTAAATA
>NZ_QSDP01000160.1:0-8823 GCF_003463685.1 Parabacteroides sp. AM58-2XD | reverse complement strand
ATGTAGACAGCGACCTGTTACACGAGGATCTGTCACTTCTGAAAAATAATTAGAGGTATTCATTTTGCAATGATAAACTTTTTAGAGGAATTTTGGTGCGGTCGCCCTGATATGAGATTGGAGAATCTTCAGTAGTCTGTATTTGACTTTTACTAAAAAATCTTTTGAATGCAGGGTAAGGTGCAGGAACAATTCAGGGTATTGATTTTAATCTTTTATTATTCCTGCAAATTCCCCAATGATTCTAAACTCTTCGGCATCTTCTTCATTAATGATGATAGGATTGTAATCCGGATTTTTGGGGGTTAAAACAATTTCTTCATGTTCCCAATTTCCTAGCTCATCAAACTTTTTCTTGCTACTATATGTTTTAATAGAATAACCTCCTGCATAATCAGCGTCATAGAAATTATGATGTTGGATTAAAACGATCTTTCCTTGTCGGCTTCCTGCCGGGTTTGCTCTGAATACACAATAATCATTATGGTATATGGCTGGTTCCATCGATCGACCTACGGCTTGTACTACGTACATGTTTCTATTTAATTTTCCTAATCCTTCTACTTTTATCCAGCCAAGTTCATCAACTATATCCCCTTCTCCAAAGTATCCACAAGCAGCTTTGATAGAGTATAGTGGGAGAAAGTCAATGTATTTGACGTTGTCGTTGACTTCAGGTTCGATACGAATCTCTTTTTTCTCTTCTTGTTGAGGCTGTAATTGACTCATGAAATGTTGAGCTAAAGCTTGATCGCAGAAATAAACATAACAGCCTTTCATCCCTCTGGTCATTAAGGTCCTGTAAGTGTTTTTTATTATCTCATCAGCATCTTGTAAAGCTTGCTCTTTGTCTTTTTTTAATAATGATTTAAAACCTTTTACGGATTGATCGTGTTTGGAACGTTGAGTGACATCTGTGATTATTTTATTGTTTTCATATCTCATATCTTTTCCAACTATGATACCCACATAATCAAGTTCTAAACCTTGACAAGTATGGATGCATCCAATCTGATCGACAGACGTTTCTCCGATAATCCAAGGTGTTTTTTCTGAATTTAGATTCCATTTTTTTTCAAAATTGAATTCTGGTATAATAATATCAAAACTATCAGTATTTTTTTTACTATTCCAATCCCAGCAATAACCTGCCACAACCCGGGAACGATTGTTCCTTTTGTTTTTGGTTTTTATTGTTTCAAATAGTTCATTCGGATCTGAGAATATCTTGAAATCGTAATCTTCGGCAGAAAGGTGTATGTTGGCGGTATTCTTGATTTGTAATGTATTATCTAACCAACTGAGATAACCATCAGAACCGTTACAACGAAACTGAGAACTTAACTTGGTTGTGTGCACGATAGCTCCGAGTGATTCTGCGTACTTTTCAATAGATCTTTTAGAGCCTATATCTTTAATATGGATTCTTTGCCTGTCGTCGACAAAAAACACAGAAAACTTTGCTGCACGTATGATTTCGAGTATCTGGTTTTCTCCTTCGGTACCATAAAAACCGCTTTTTAAGTTTAGTCGATGTGCTTCATCGACTATTAAAGTATCGAATATGTCAGCTTGAATATCATAAAATCGGCCACTTCCAACAAAGAGGTCTTTGATACGTTCTTTATGACAATCACCGCTAAGTTTGATTGTATAAACTTCTCGCGGAGCTGCATTTTTTGAGACATATTGAGTTAAAAAATTTTCTTTTGTTAATTGTACCAAAAGGTTGACAGCTACGACACTTTTTCCAGTACCTGGACCTCCTTCCACTATCAAAACGTGTTTTTTGCCAGTTGATGTGGAGTTTCGGGCAAGTTCTAATGCAGTTTCGTATACAATCTTTTGATCATCCAGTAATACAAATTCCTGATTACCATGTAACATAGAAGATAAAGCTTCTGCTAATTGTTTAGAAGGTCTTAGTTTTCCTTTGTCTATCATCCAGACAATATCATCTTTTGCACCATATCTGATATGTTTTTTGATAAAGTCTTGTAACTGTTGGGCATCAGACTTTAAGAAAACGGGAGCTTTTTGAACAAATTCCTTATAGCATGGGTTTGTTATGACATTATCTGGTTTATAGTTATGTAAAAAAGCACATGGGGAAAGAATAATATCTCGTTCCCTAACTAATTCATTATAGTTGATTAGCATATAAGCATATGACCATGCTTGGTATGATGGGTGTGCAGTTTCACTTTCTCCGTGCTGGAACCGTGTTTTTACAATTCCAGACTTGTTAGATAATTTTGCCTGTTCCCATTGCTTTAATTCAATAATGACAATATTCTCTTTTTTGTTTTCATCAAGTCCGGCTATGATGAAATCAATACGTTTTGAAGTCAATGGTATCTGATATTCGATAGCTATATTGGAGGTATCAGGTATGTTGGGGGTGTTGATCACTTTATACATATGCATCATGGAGTTTTTCCATGATTGTACCTCATTAGGAGATGTATGTCTGCCCAAGTGCGTAACAAATGCGTGATCTATATCATCCGCAATAGTTCCATTAAAAACATCTTTTAGGAATCCTTGTTTAGAAGCATGATAGACTATCATAATTCATTGTATTTTTTTGCGTTGCCTTTTGATTTATTTACCGGATATTTTTCTGCATTCTTTGCTAATTTAGTAAGAATGATATCCTTAATATCTAGGTTATATTTGTAAGCAATCAGAAATGCATAATTCATGATGTCTGCTAATTCTTCTTTTACCTTGTCGATATTAACACTATTGGCCTCTTTCCATAGAAAAACTTCATTAAGTTCTGAGGCTTCGATAGATAGGGCTAAAGCCAGATCTTTTCCATTGTGGAATTGATCCCAGTCTCTGTCCTGTGTGAACTTAACAATTTGTTCCATAATCTCTTGTATATCTGATTGATTATTTTTCATTTCTTTTGTTTTAACAAGATTGATTAAAAGACAAATATATAAAACTATCAGAAATAATAGAGAGAAAGTTAATAGGGAAATTGTATTGCGAGTTATTCTTTTTCTTTTATGTAAATCATTTCTAATGTCTTATTTATACTCTTTTGACCTCATTATTTGTGTGATTACATAATCTGGGATTTATTTAAAATTGTAACTTCTTGTTTAAGTAAGCAGCGAACACTTCCTCCTTAATACCCACCCAACGCCGAATTTTTGTATCTTTGTCCGGCATATTAAAGCATAAAAGGCAGTATGATCAGTTATTTACAGATAGACGGACTTACCAAGAGCTTCGGCGATTTGGTTCTTTTTGAGGATATTACGTTTGGAATTGCACAGGGGCAGAAAGTGGGCCTTATCGCAAAGAACGGTACAGGTAAAACAACATTACTGAATATCATTGCCGGGAAGGAGGATTATGATAGCGGGGCGGTTGTGTTCCGTAACGACCTGCGTGTCGGTTATCTGGAGCAGACACCGGTTTATCCCGAAGGATTAACCGTTCTTCAGGCCTGTTTTTATTCTCCGAATGAGACGGTTCGACTGATCGCTGAGTATGAAGAAGCTATGGCCAGTGACGATCACGCTAACTTGCAGGATATCCTGATACGTATGGATAATCTGAAAGCCTGGGACTATGAACAACGGGCCAAGCAAATCCTTTCGCAGTTGAAGATTACGAATTTCGATCAGAGGGTGGAACATTTGTCCGGCGGACAGTTGAAACGTGTAGCGCTAGCCAATGTCCTGATCACTGATCCTGAACTGATCATCCTCGATGAGCCGACCAACCACCTCGACCTGGAAATGACCGAATGGCTGGAAGGATACCTGAGCCGTGCCAATATCAGTATTCTAATGGTGACGCACGATCGTTATTTCCTGGATCGGGTTTGTAGTGAGATTATCGAAATAGATCGTCAGCAAATCTATCAGTATAAAGGTAATTACAGCTACTATCTGGAAAAACGTCAGGAACGTATGGAGACGATGAATACGGAAGTGGAACGAGCCAACAACCTGTTGCGTAAAGAGCTGGAATGGATGCGCCGGCAGCCGCAAGCCCGTGGAACGAAGGCTAAATATCGTATCGATGCTTTTTATGAACTGGAGAAGAAAGCCAAGCAGCAACGGGATAACGGAAATGTGAATCTGGATGTGAAAGCTTCCTATATCGGATCGAAGATATTTGAAGCGGAGCATGTGACGAAAAGCTTTGGTAATATTAAAATCGTAGAAGATTTCAATTATATTTTTGCCCGTTTCGAGAAGATGGGTATTGTCGGTAACAATGGTACCGGGAAGTCTACCTTCATTAAAATGCTGATGGGGGAAGTGGAACCGGATAGTGGGCGCTTCGATGTGGGCGAAACAGTTCGTTTCGGCTATTACAGTCAGGATGGCTTGAAGTTTGACGAACAGATGAAGGTGATCGATGTCGTACAGGATATTGCCGAATATGTCGATCTGGGCGACGGAAAGAAACTGGGTGTTTCTCAGTTCCTGAATTATTTCCTGTTTACTCCCGAAAAACAACATAGCTATGTTTATAAACTGAGTGGGGGAGAGAAGCGCCGTCTTTATCTGTGTACAGTCCTGATGCGTAACCCGAACTTCCTTGTACTGGATGAGCCGACCAATGACCTGGATATCGTAACGCTGAATGTGCTGGAAGAATATCTGCGTAACTTTAAAGGTTGCGTGATCGTTGTTTCGCACGACCGCTACTTTATGGATAAGGTTGTCGACCATCTACTGGTATTCCGTGGTAATGCCGACCTGAAAGATTTCCCCGGCAACTATACTCAATACCGCGACTGGAAAGAGGTACAGGATCAGTTGGAGAAGGAAGCTGAAGCTGCCCGCCAGCCCAAACAAGCTCCTGCTCCTGAAAAGAACAACCGCCCTCAGAATGAACAGAAAAAGAAACTTTCTTTCAAGGAACGGAAGGAGTTTGAGGCGCTGGAAGAAGAAATACCTGCGCTTGAAACTGAAAAAGCTGAACTTGAAGCGGCTATGAGCAGCGGAACATTGAGCAACGACGAGTTGATGGCAAAGTCGGAACGCATTGCAAAAGTGATTGAAGAAATTGATGAAAAGACAATGCGCTGGCTGGAGTTAAGTGAGCTGGCTTAAAGATATGAACGAAACGAAACCTGTGCTTTGGAACCGGAATTTCATCCAGTGTTGTATCTCTTATTTCCTGATGAATTTCTCTTTTTACATGCTGATGCCGACTATGCCGGTTTATTTGGTGGAGGTATTGAAGATTAATCCGTCGGAGGTGGGGGTAGCATTATCCAGTTATTCGATAGGGTTGCTGTGTGTCCGTCCTTTTTCCGGATACTTGGTGGATTGCTTTTCACGCAAACCGTTATATCTCTTTGCCTTTATGGTTTTTGCCTGTATGTTTACCGGTTATTTGTTTGCTACGACGGTCCTGACGGTTATGGCTGTCCGTTTCATTCAGGGTGGCTTTATGGGGATGACTTCCGTTTCCGGTAATACCATTGCGATAGATGTGATTCCTTCCAGGCGAAGAGGCGAAGGAATGGGGTTTTATGGCTTGACGATTAATCTGGCGATGTCGCTTGCTCCGTTGGTGGCGGTCGCTGTTTATGATAGGTATGGTTTTCATCCGTTGGTGCTGGTTGGTCTGGCGATAGCGTTGGTCGGTGTCGGCTCTGTCTGCCTGATTCGTTATCCGAAACGGGAGAAGGTGGAACGGCCTCCTTTTTCGCTGGATCGTTTTATTCTGGTGAAAGCGTTACCAACGGCATTGGCTTATTTGCTGAGTGCAATACCTTATGGGATGGTTGTTTCTTTCGTCGTGCTGTACGGAAAAGAAATTAATGTGTCGAATCCCGGTTATTTCTTTATTTTTATGGCGATAGGGGTTGGTACGGCAAGGCTTATATCCGGACGGTTGGTCGATCACGGGAAGATACATCTGGTATCGATTAGTGCGTTGGTGTTTCTGACACTTTCGTTTGCTGTATTTGCTTTGTTTCATAATGAAATTGTCTTTTTTGCTTCTGCGCTGGCGATTGGTATCGGATTCGGTGTTTGTGTCCCGGCTATCCAGTGTCTTTTCGTAAATGTCGCTCCGCATCATTTGCGTGGAACGGCAACTTCCACTTATCTGACTTCTTTTGATTTCGGAGTGGGAATCGGAATGCTGGCAGCCGGCTTTATCGCTTCGCATGCTGATTTGGCAACGGCCTATCTGGTAGGTTCCGGATGCTGCCTGGTGTCGCTCCTGGTTTATTTGCGGTGGGTGAGGCCGTCGTATGAGAAGCATAAATTGGTTGATTGAATTTTATACTTGCCTGATTAGATTGGTTTCTTTTGTTTATATTTGTGCTGTGGTCTTGTTTTGGGACTGTAGTGATAAATTAAAAATGTCGGGTACATGAAAAACATTCTGTTAACCATCTTTTTACTGACATATACCTGTTTACCGTGTTTTTGCCAGCAAACAGTCGATGAAGCCTGGGTTACTTCTATTAATAAAGAATATGCCGCCTTTCCTTCCGAACTTATCTATCTCCAAACCAGCAAAGGTATTTATGAGACAGGAGAAGACCTTTGGTTTAAAGCATATCAGTTGAGTTCCCAATCTTTTGCATTCTCCAATCAAAGTCAGACATTGTATCTGCAAATGATAAATAATAAGGATAGTATCGTTTGGCAAGAGAAATATCCGGTAGAAAACGGTATGGTGTTCGGTCATGTTTATGTCAGTGAGAAGCTGGCGGATGGTGATTATTTTCTGGAAGCCTATACCCGTCATTCTTTTCATAACGACACAACAGGAATTATCTCTTCACGTAAAGTAAGGATTGTCAAAAATATAGCTCATGATAATCAACAATCGGAAGATGTAGGAAAAGATAGTTTGCGATTTGATGTTTTTCCGGAGGGAGGAAATCTGATTTCGGGTTTGCCTTCACGTGTGGCATTTAAGGCTACAAATGGCAAAGGATATCCGGTAGAGGTAAAGGGTACTTTATACCAAGATGATACTCCGGTTACCCTATTTGAAAGTAGCCATGACGGAATGGGGGTTTTCTTCTTTACTCCTGATACAGAAAAGAAATACCGGATAGAGTTAGAGGATGGTACTTGTTATTCTTTACCGGAGATTTACCCACAAGGAATGACTTTAAGCCTATCTAAACAAGACAAGAAAAATCTGGAATTTTTTATCTCACAAACCGAAGGCTCTCCTGCTCAGGAAGTTTGTCTGGTAGGACAAGTCCGTGGGATGATTTGCTGTGTGGCAAAGGGAGTGTTGAAGGACCGGCTTAAAATAAAAATGCCGCTTAGTGAGTTCTTTTATCAGGGAATCGCAGAGTTCACCTTGTTTAATGGCGATATGCAACCGGTTGCAGAAAGGCTGGTTTATGTGCATCCGGAAAAGAAGTTACAGATCAATATTGAACCGGATAAGAAAACATATGCCCTTCGTGAAAAAGCCACATTGAAAATAAAGGTGACGGATGGGAATGGAGTACCAGTGAAAACGAATCTGGGCCTTAGTGTATTTGATAAGGCATATATTAATCCGGCAGATCCGGTAAACATATTGACGCATTGTTATCTATCCTCTCAGATACGCGGAAAGATTCATAATCCGCTTTATTATTTCGATGAAAAGAATAAAGACCGTATGCAGGCAATGGATTTATTGTTGCTGACTCAGGGGTGGAGGCGGTATGTCTGGAATATAGAATATGCCCCCGATAATGAAAATCTGTTTTTGTCTGATGAAATAATAGGCATACAATCTATTAATAGTAAGAAAAAGAGGAAAGAGGCGCAGGGGACGGAACAACTTATTCAGATATCCGGTGCTGAGGGAAATTCATTGTATGTATGGGCTGACTCAACCGGCTCTTTTATTGTCGGTACGGATATATTGAAGGAACTTCGAGGTGGTTATGTGTATTTGAAACCGATGTTGTCGAATGAACATAAGCCTCAACTTGAAATAGAAGATTATTTTCCGCAAATCGATAGTCTAAGGAAAAAGAAACAGAGATATTACCCTACGATGGATATTTCTCAGTCTGTAAAAGAACAGATTCTCGATATGCCGGTCGTTAGTAATGATAGCACAATTTTACAGGATGAGGTAGTTGTTACCCGTAAAGCAAGTAGACCTTTCAGGGATAAGTTTATGGGACGTTTAGATAGTTTGGCACAGATGGATGTTGGTATGCCTTGGGTGTGTCCGGAAGGACATTTGGAAAATTATAAAGACGGATATACGGTACATCATGACCCCCGTTATTGTCCCAATGCAAATATTGTTCCGTTTGAAAAACGAAGTAAACCGGTAGAGGGTAAAACGTATCGAATTATTAAACCTAAATATTTCGATGGAGGAAAATGGTTTATTGTGGAAGACGAACAATATGTCGTTTATCACGGTCCTATTTATTCGGAAGAAGAGCTTCTCCGTCGTAACAACCTTTGGCGTGCCAAAGGCTACTACGTAGCCCGTGAATTTTACCAACCGGACGAAATAGATATACAATTGTCAACTCCCGATGCCCGTAATACTTTGTTATGGCAACCTTCCGTCATAACGGATGAAAAAGGGGAGGCGGAAGTTTCTTTCTATTGCTCCGATATCAATACCGGTTTTACCGGAGTGGTGGAAGGGGGTGACGGTACTGGATTGTTAGGTTCCGGTACATGCGAATTCAGAGTGATAAGAAAATAGTTCCTATGTTTAAAATCGGAAAAGACGGATAGCACGAGATAGCACTACAAAAGCTATACCATTTTAGTTAACTTTGTATTGTATCAAATTCATTATTAACTAATAACGATATAGCTTATGAAAACAGTACGAAGTAACGAA
>NZ_QSDP01000016.1:0-72777 GCF_003463685.1 Parabacteroides sp. AM58-2XD | reverse complement strand
TATTGTTTCTTTGAATACATATACAATAACTATAATCAATGAAAAATAAATTATTACTTATCATCGGCATAAGTGTATTATATTCTTTTACACAAGCCACCCAAATGACTCTATATTCACATTCAAAACAGTAGAGACATTATACCCTATTTTAAACAAAGAAAGCAAGATCATACATACTCCAACTCCCATATACGTAAAAGGAACCAGTCAACCAACAATCTCATTGAACGGGGATTGGTTATTCACGAAAAATATGGAGGACATACCTAACGGGATTAGTAAACCTGATTTCGAATGGGAACCGATCTCCGTTCCCACGGAATGGTACATGGAATCATTTCAAGTTGAATCCGGGAAGTGGGCCGGATATTACAAGGAGTTCGAACTTCCTATTGACTGGGAAAATCAAAAAACACTGATCCGTTTCGGTGCCGTTGAAAGCGAATGCCGAATATATCTCAATGGGAAATATGTAGGAGAACATACAGGTTCGATGACACAGTTCGAAAAAGACTTAACACATTTCCTTCTTCCTGCAAAAAATCAACTACTCATTTACGTACGTAGTGAATCGCTGGCCAGTGAAATATCAAAAATATCTCATTACGCCAAACACCAAGTCGGAGGTATATTGCGTGGTGTTGAATTAATTGCCGTTCCTCAAACTCATATTAACGACTTATATTGTGAAGCGCAATTATCCGATGATTTAGGACAAGGTATATTAAATACGCATATTTCATTATCCGGTAAACAGAAAAATCCCAAAATCGAAATTGTCGTAATGGAAAGAGGCATAGAAGGATTGCCAATAGCAGGAAAAGAGGTTTACCGGCAAGAAAACAGATTGAACCAGTTGAGTCCCATTATCATTAATGCACCTAGACTGTGGCATGCAGAAACTCCCTTCCTATATACCATAGAAATATCTCTTTTTGAGAACAACAAAAAGACAGAAGTCATAAAAAGAAATTTCGGATTTAGAAAAATAGAAATCAAAGAAAACATCTTGTATGTAAACAATCTTCCTGTTAAATTAAGAGGTGTTGCCCGCCACGATATCTCCGCTTACGATGGACGTGCCATAAAAGATACGGCTTCCCTCCGCCGGGATATTGAACAATTACGGAACGCCAATTGCAATTATATCCGTACATCACATTATCCTCCGGATAGTTACATGTTAGATCTATGCGACCGATATGGTATCTTTGTAGAAGGCGAAGCGCCTGTTTGCTGGGAGTCCGGAAAAGATTCATATGAAAGAATCAGTCAAATTTTCTATAGTTTCAAATCAATGGTGATCAGAGACCGCTCGCATCCTTGTATCTTACTTTGGTCTTTAGGTAATGAAAGCGAATGGAAACCTAAATTTTACAATAGTTTACTTCTGGCAAAGGAGTTAACTCCTAATATTCCAGTTAAATTTTCCCATTCGGAAACTCACGGAATCATAAAAGCTACTGATATCGGAGCCAAACATTATCCGGGTTGGAAAGGGCTAATGGCATTTGAAAATTATTTCCGCCCGATCATATTCGGAGAGGCACTCCACTTGAATTGCTATAACACTTCCGAAAACATAACAGATCCGGGATTAAGGGATATGTGGGGGGATTATCTTAAATATTTTGTCGATTTTATTCAGGAATCCCCCTCCATTACCGGATTAGGTATCTGGGGATGTACCGACGAAATGTATTATCCCAAAGGAAACAAACCCTGTGGATATGGTCCTTGGGGAGTAGTCGATGGATTCAGAAGGGAAAAACCGGAATTCTGGCATATGAAAATGAGTTACTCTCCTATTATTGTGACTAGCAAACATTTCCAGAGTTCCAATAACGAAACACTGGTCTCTTTGGAAAATCGATACAACACACAAAATACCAACCAAATAGAAATATTATGGAAAGATATGAACCGGCAAGGAACTGTAGAAGTCGATATAGCACCCGGAATGCAGGGTAGTCTCCACATACCTCATTGTGTAAAAGGGGACACTCTCACAATCACTATGAGAGACCGACGAGGTTTTGATCTATCTACTTGGAAAGTTCCAAGAAACTATTCACCTTATTATCCCATGCCTGAGTTAGCGAAAGGAGATGTAAAAGTCATTTCCACAGATTCTTCATACCAGATTACTTCAAAAGATATTCAGTACACTTTTTCCCGGACAAGCGGAACACTTGTCTCTATAAAGAAAAAAGGAGAAAAAATTATAACCGGACCAGTAAACATGTATGCCATTCCTCATTTAAAAGAGAATGAAGTAATTGATTACATACCGCAGGAGCGTTCGGAAAAAGAGATAGGTTTTACTTCCAGTCCTCTGACCGATTGGACACTTGAATCCGAATATTTGACACACACAGAGAAAGGTATCTCAATTACAATACACGGTAAGTATGGTGTAAACCCGGTAGAATTGGTCTATTCCATTGATAATGAAAAAAGACTCAGAATCGACTACGTATTGAATATTTTCAAAATCGGCAATGGAATTCGTCAGATCGGGATAGGGTTCAATCTTCCTAAGAAATATAACACATTGGGCTGGAAACGAAAATCTCTTTGGAGTACTTACCCTGATGACCATATCGGACGTACAGAAGGCATTGCTAAAGCATTTTATCCGGAAACTTCAAGTAAATATCTAAAACGAAGAGACATTCCTAAACACAGTTTCAGTAAAGATGGTAATGAGTATGGCTCCAATGATTTCAGATCAACCAAACAGCATATAATAACCGGAAATTTCATAAATGAGAGAGGTGACACTATAAACATTGAATCAAATGGAAAGCAACATTTAAGAGCATGGATACTACCTGAATATGTCTCTTTCTTAATAGCCAATTATTCCGATTCCGGCAATGAATTTTATCTGAATTATGATGCGAACAGAACAAAATATCTGGATGCTTATATTGCTGAAGATGGCGATGTGGCCGGATGGATACAAATGAACTTCAAATAACTTCTACGCAAACCTTTGCGTAGCTTTTTCAGACAAAGTCAGCCTCCAATAATATATTTCATTATTTTTGGAGGCTGTTCCTTTCTATCTGGGAATAAAACAATGACAGACTTTTGCTATACAATATAATTATAAGAAAATATGAAAAACTCAAGAAGAAGTTTCTTTAAACAGGGATTAGTAGGCGCAGTTGCATTGGGTACCGCCTCTATCTCCCGCCCCGTGGCAGCAATCCCTACAGAAACAAATGCACGCGCTGCGAAACGTATCGTCCTGATCTCGCTTGACGGCATCTGTGTTGAAGGATACCTGAAAGCAAAAACTCCAAACCTGGATAAATTAATGGCAGAAGGCTCCCTTTCTCTCGATACACGCGTGGTCATGCCTTCGGTAACGCTCCCAAACTGGACCAGTCATCTGACCGGAAGCGGCCCTGAACAGCACGGCGTAGTGGATAATAGCTGGGAAATCTCTAAATTCACATTGCCTGCAATCGAAAAAGACAGCGCAGGTTACTACCCTTCTGTCTTTAAGGTACTGAAAGATGCCATCCCACAAATGAAAACAGCCTTTTATTACAACTGGATCAACCTTTTTTATCCGTATAACAAACAATATCTGGATGAAGTAAGTTATCTGGAAAAGGATGCCTATGTTCCGAATTACGAAAAAGCATTTTCTTTCCTGAAAGCCAACCGGACAGATCCGACACTGGTTTTCCTCTATTCCGTCCATACCGACCATGCCGGGCATAAATACAAATGGATGTCACCCGAATATATCCGCTCCATTGAAGAAGCCGACGTAGAAATCGGACGGTTCATCGAGAAAATAAAACAGGAAGGATTATATAAAGATACCCATTTCATGTTCCTTACAGACCACGGCGGCATAAACTACGGACACGGCGGGGTAAGCACCGATGAAATGATCGTTCCCTGGGGAATCACCGGCCCGGGTATCAAAAAAGAATTCAAAATCACAGAACCCAATAACACAGTAAACACCGCTGCCGTCATCCTGCATCTATTCAAGGTAAAACAGCCTTTATCATGGACCGGAGAAGTGATAAAATCCATATTCAAATAATAATCTATCCTTATTGACAGAATTAAAAAAAGAAGAATGCACAGGATTAATTCTGTCAATAAGAATTTTATTCAGCTTTTTCTTTTAATTTTGCTTTGGAGACCGAGATAGATTTCACCTCATGCAAAATACAGATACGGAGCGCATACTATTAACGAATTTAAGCCACGGAGATGCAAAAGCATTTGAAAGTTTATTCATGCTTTATTTTCCTAAGCTAAAGCTATTCCTGTCCGGTTTTCTGGATTCTGAAGCAGAAGCAGAAGACCTGGCACAGGATGTCTTTGTTAAATTGTGGCAAAACCGACTGTCGCTTGCAGAAGTTGAAAATCTAAATGCTTATCTCTACCGGATAGCCAAAAATACACTCTATACATACCTCGACCGTTCTTATTCTCCGAATACAATTCCCATGGAAGAGTCATTCCATATTGCGTCTGTAGAGGAACTGGAAGAGATCGTTTTTGCCAAAGAACTGGAAGAACTGATAGAGGTCACCATTGAAAAAATGCCTCCCAAACGTAAGGCAATTTTCTGCATGAGCCGTAAACAGGGGCTTAGTAATGATGAAATAGCTTTTCAGCTGAACATCAGTAAACGGACCGTAGAAACACATATATCTGCCGCCCTCACCGACCTGCGTAAAGTTATTTCTGTTTTAATGCTATTTTTTTAGAAAACAGACTACGTGTGTTTTTCTTTTTTGTAGTCTTACTATTATAAACAGATAGTGAGATGGAAAAAAACAAAGTTTATAACATATTACGGCGTATGGCAGACCACACGGTCCCGTCAAAATATCGTCCCATTATAAGAAACTGGATTATCAGCAGCAAAGATATTCCGGAAAAAGAAACGGCCATGCGTCAAATATGGTTGGAGACAAAAGCAGAAGCAGATGAGAATACACGTCAATCCTTTCATGCTACCTTGCAAAAAATCCATCACACGGATCACCCTGCCGCCAGAGTATCTTTACGGACCCGCTTACTACGTTACGCTGCTATTCTTATCATACCCATAATAACCGGTACGGCTGCTTGGTGGTTAACAAAGAATGAATATGCAGAGCCCGAAATGATAGAATGCTACGTTCCCAATGGTAAGCAGGAAAGCATCCAGTTGCCGGATGGATCGGTTATCCAGGTTAACTCAGGAAGTTTACTCATTTACCCCCGTGAGTTTTCAAAAAAGAAACGTTCCGTTTACCTAAGCGGAGAAGCCAATTTTACAGTTGCCCAGAATCCGGACAAACCTTTTATCGTTAGCACAGGTCCCTTGAAAGTAGAAGTTCTGGGTACTAAATTCAACATAGAATCTTATCCGGACAATGATCGCATCACCACAACACTGGAACATGGTTCCGTCAAAATCTATAAAAACGAGGCTCCCGAAAAATCCATAATCATGAAACCGGATGAACAGGTGATTTATAATAGCCAGGACGAAACATTCAGTATCGATTGGGTTGAAGCCAGCGATTGTTCAGCCTGGACACAGGGAGAACTAAAGTTTACCAATCAACCGCTGCATGAGATACTGACTACAATGGAACGTAAATATAACGTCCATATCAAGCTGAGTCCGGAAATAAGCACTTCCGACTTATATACGATGAAATTTAAACAACATGAAACAATAGAAGACGCCATGTATATATTCGCTCAACTGGCAGGAAATATCAACTACAAAATAGAAGGAAAAGAAATCCTTCTGTTTAAGGCCGGAAAGGAGGTGGCACGCAAATAAAAAGACACCGGAAAGTACCTCTCACAGCAGCTTTCCGGCATCCGAAATAGACTTCACTCTGTTTTGAAATAAAACATCTAAGAATTTATCAACATTCACAGTAAAATCTAATACACAAAAGTATGACTTTTAATTATAAAAGGGTACTGGTCGTACCTATAAAAAATAGTAAAATATTTATACTTGCTCTCAGTTTGCTTGCATCAGGGAGCATTTTCGGTCAAAATCAAAAAATCAGTCTTCCCAAAGGAACTACTACTTTACAAAAAGTTTTTCAGGAGATAGAGAAGCAAACAGACCTGTCTGTCGATTACAACCAGAGTAAATTAAACATCAACAAACAGGTTGTAATCAAAGAACAGAATAAGACCTTGTCAAAAACATTGGAAGAAGTATTAGCCGGAAGCGGTTTGACTTTTAAAATTGAAGCAGGGCATATTCTGATCCTCCCTCTCGCTGAAAAGAAAGAGGTATCGACACCAGATAAACAAATCAAGGGTAATGTCACCGATAAAAACGGCGAACCAATCATTGGAGCCAATATCACCGTGAAAGGCACTTCCAGAGGTACCATTACAGATATTGATGGAAATTTCACCTTAGAAATACCGGCGAATGCTCAGATCCAGATTTCCTATATCGGCTATTTAACACAGGATATAGCAGTTGGAAATAAAACATCATTAGCTATCCAGCTCGTTGAAGATACTCAGAATCTGGAAGAAGTCGTGGTCGTTGGATATGGGACCAAGAAGAAGATAAACCTGACTGGCGCAGTTGCTGCAATAGACGGAAAAGCGTTGGTACAAACACCGGTTGCCAACCTCTCCAATGCCGTTGCCGGACGTATGCCGGGTGTGCTGGCTGTAAATTCAAGCGGAGAACCAAGTTCAGGTTCAACCCTTAGTATCAGGGGAAACAGTACCTTAAATAATAACGACCCGTTAATTGTGGTAGATGGTGTTCCACGAGATAATTTCAATGCTTTCGACCCGAATGAAATTGAAAGTATTACTGTATTAAAAGACGGAGCTGCTGCTGCTATATATGGTGCACGTGCGAACAACGGAGTTTTTCTGGTTACTACGAAACGTGGTAAAAAAGAGAAGCTGAGTCTGACCTACAATGGGACAATCTCTTCGCAAAGTCCGACAATGTATCCGGAGTTAATGAACGCATACGAATATGCCACAAACACCAATATTGCTCTGGATAACATGGGATATGACCGTAATAACCCTGCACATGCCAGTCGTTACTATACGGAAAAAGACATTGAGAAATACAAGACCGGCCAAGCCGGAGGAGATTGGTATGACGCCTCTTTCAAAGACTTTTCCCTAATGCAGAACCATAATATTACAATAAACGGCGGAACCGAGATTGTCAAATATTTCTTGTCCATGGGAGTTTTAGATCAGGATGGAATGTATGACAATATCAACTATAAAGCTTATAAATTCCGTTCTAATGTTGATGCCGACATTTCAAAAATCTTGCGTGTCGGTGTTAGTCTGGACGGACGTTATGAAGTAACAAACAGTCCGAGTGTGGGATCCACCGCCCTATTCCAGCATGCAACAGCCGTATTACCTACATTGACACCCTATTATCCAAGCGGAAATCCGATCAATACAGGAGGAGAACATGTTGTCGAAGAAGTAAAACATTCGGGATATAATCAACAAAAATATAACACATTCCAAGGGACATTAAGTGCAAGTCTCAAACTGGATGCAATAACAAAAGGGCTATCTGCCAATGCCAATGTATCTTTTGGGAAATATTACAATTTCGGGAAGACTTTTTCCACGCCATACACGATGTATTCAGAAGATGAAAACGGAAATATCATCGGATCAAAAACGGCAGGTGGAGAAGGTGGTAAAACAACATTATCCGAAAGTTTCAATCAAACTTATTCCACATTTCTGAATATTGGTTTAAACTACCAGCGTACTATAGACAAACATGACTTCTCTGGTTTATTGGTTTATGAGCAAAATCAATCATTAGGAGATTCATTTAGCGGAACAAAACGTGATTTTCCTATTAATTCCAAAGATGAAATGTTTGTAAGCGGTTCATTAAATCAAAGTATGACGGGTTCCAGCAGTATTAACGATGCACGTAAAGGCATCATTGGGCGATTAGGTTACATTTTTGATACGAAATATCTGTTTGAAGCCTCTTTCCGAGCCGATGCTTCCTATATTTTCCCGAAAAACAAAAGATGGGGATTCTTTCCGGCTGTATCTGCCGGATGGCGCATTTCAGAAGAAAACTTTTTTAAAGAAAGTAGTTCTTTAGATTTTATTTCAAATTTAAAGCTACGTGCATCCTTCGCCCAAGTAGGTAATGATAAAGTTTCCGCCTATCAGTGGCAAGACTCTTATGTACTTTCTTCCGTTGACGGTCCATTTTATAACAATACAGCACAATCTCTGATTTATTACAATGTTTTTCCCAACTCAAATATCACATGGGAAACAGCCAACAATTATAACATCGGAGTCGATGCTGATTTCTGGCAGGGTAAATTGGGTATCGAACTCGATTACTTTATAAAAGATACCCGTGATATTCTGTGGAGCCGCGTCCGTTCTGTACCGGGTACATTCGGTAGATCCCTGCCGAATGAAAATTACGCCTCGATGATTAATAAAGGCTTTGAAATCACTTTAACTCACAACAACCGGGTAAATAAAGTCAATTACAACCTTCGTTTTACAGCCAGTTATGCCAAAGACCGGGTTACAAAAATCGACGATCCGGCCAACGCAATGGATTATGAGAAACAGATTGACAGGCCTTTAGGATTCATCTATGGTTATAAATCTCTCGGATTGTTCCAAAGCAAGGAAGAGGCAGCAGACTGGATGGGAGGCCAACAATTCGGGGTAAACTCAATGGCCGGAGATATAAAATACGCAGATATTGATAATAACGGAATTATTGACAGCAGGGATCAAACTGTGCTCTCAGATAATGGTAATATGCCGAGACTGATGCTTGGTTTGTCCGGAGATGCAACCTGGAATAATTTTGATTTCAGCTTCTTGTTGCAAGGTGCAGCAGCAAGAAACATTATGCTTTCTTCAAGAGCCCGTGTAACATTTTTAAGCGGAGGAAATTCATACGCTTATTTGGCTGATGCTTGGTCACCCGAAAATACGGATGCCGAATATCCACAAATGTGGGTTGGTTCCAGAACGATCAACGACAGAAACTCTGATTTCTGGCTGAAAAATGCAGCTTATCTACGTTTGAAAACTATTACTTTGGGGTATACCTTCCCTAAATTCTCCATTAGGAATTGGGATATTAATAATTTAAGAGTATATGTATCCGGACAGAATCTATTAACCTGGAGTCCGCTAAAAGGATTCGATCCGGAAGCTGGTTCAGGTACAGGAGCCTATTATCCGCAACAGAAATTGTTTAGTATAGGTTTAAATGTGAATTTTTAAAACAAGAAAATATGTTACATAAATATTTAATAATAGCATTAGCCACTTTATTCTCATTAAGTTCCTGCGTTGACCTGAACAGAGAAAACCCGTCAAGCATAAGTTCCACGGATGTATGGAATGATCCGGCATTGATACAGATGTATGTAAATCACTTATACATCAAATTACCAGGATGGGATCATAATGTGTATAATAATATATCGGATGAGGCCCGCGATAATTTCCCCAGTTCTTCACCGGAACAAGTATTGAAGGGAGAATGGAATGAAACAAGTAATCCAATGGATAATTGGAGTTATTCTTATCAATATATCCGGGTTGCCAATGACTTTCTTGTAGATATTACAGGAGCATCTGTTGATGAAGAAGTAAAGAAAGTCACTTCAGCCGAAGTTCGGTTTATCAGAGCTATGTTGTACTTTGATTTGCTAAAAAGATACGGAGGAGTACCTTTGTTAACAGAACCACAAGATCTCGGTGATGATCTGGAAGTTCCCCGTAATTCATTAAATGAATGTTTCCAGTTTATTATTGATGAAATGAACGGCATTGTAGACAATCTTCCTGTAAATGCAGAGCGAGGTAAAATAACAAAGGGGGCAGCTTTATCTCTGAAAGCAAGAACCTTACTATATTGGGCCAGTCCGTTATACAATGAGAACAACGATATTTCAAAATGGCAGGAGGCCGCTACAGCGGCAAAAGCCGTAATGGATTTAGGTAAATACGATTTATATCCTGACCTGAAACAATTGTGGTTGGATATGTCAGAATCCCATAACGAAGTAATTCTTGAAAAGCAATATGGAATGCCGGATGTATCTCACGGATGGGACTGTGCCGTAAAAACACTGGATCTGGCAAACGGAGACGCCGGTCATTGTTCTCCTTTACAGGAATTGGTAGATGCCTTCCCGATGAAAAACGGGAAGCTGGTCCATGAAGAAGGTTCCGGATATGACCCGGCCAATCCGTACGAAGGGAGAGACGACAGATTCTATGCCGATATTGCATATAATCAAGCTGTAGTTTCAGGCATGCAAGGTGGAAAATTAAATCGTAATTACGTATTAAATATTTACCGGGGAGGAAACGATTATGATAATCCGCAAGGAAATCCGGCTTATCAGATCTACACGACATATACCGGATATATGACGGTAAAAGCAGTAGATCCTACCAATGAGGTTTACGGTTACTGGTATGGCAGTGTACAACCATGGATCATCTTCCGTTATGCCGAAATTTTACTGGATTTTGCCGAAGCTCAGAATGAAGCGACAGGTCCTACTCCTGAAATATATGCTGCCTTAAACAAATTGAGAAAACGTGCAGGCATCACAAACAATATTCAGGAAGGATTATCAAAAGAACAGATGAGAGAGTTAATCAGAAATGAGCGTTATGTTGAACTCTGTTTCGAGCACCACCGTTATTGGGATTTACGCAGATGGAAATTGGCAGAAACAAAACTGAACAATAAAAACTATACAGGAGTAGTAATAACTAAAGAGGCCAATGGTTCATTCACATATGAATATGAAGAAGTAGAAGCTGTTCCACTGGTTTTCACCCCTAAGATGTATTTTATGCCAATTCCTCAGAGTGAAATATCCAAGAACTCTAAGTTGACACAAAATCCAGGATGGACAGATTAAATTTTTAATAATTTCCCGGTCAATCAATACCGATATACATTAGATTGATTGACCGGATTTGATAAACAGACTTACAAACAGTATAATGAATAATTCTTTAACAAAAATATTATGGATAACTTTATTTAGTTGTCTGTTACTACCTTTTCCTTCATGTAAAGAAAAATCAGAAAAACAAATATTAAAATCAGCAAAAGGGCAAGAATTAAAACTTCCTTATTCCCACATAGCTTTAACAGCCCAGTTAATAGGACCTGCTGTAGAAGAAGAAGACTGGTTTAACTGGTGTGTATCCCCCATAATGGGAAAAGATAAAAAAGTACATGTATTTAGCAGCAGATGGCCCAAAGCCGACGGCATGGAAGGATGGAGTGAAAAGGATGCGGAAATTGCTCATTTTGTAGCAGATCGTCCGGAAGGTCCATTCAGATATGTCTGTTCTGTACTTCATTCGGAAATGCTATCCGATCCATCAACAATGGCTGCACCTCATAACCCACGATTAGAATATGTTGACGGAAAATACGTACTTCTGTACATTTGCCAGAATCCCTCAAAACCTGGACAAATGAGAATTGGTATGATGACAGCTGATGATTTGAACGGTCCATGGTCGTTTGCAGGAAATGACAATGGCATTATGTTAGATCCTTCTACAGATCCTTCCCATTGGACTCATAATGCCTTTATAGGTGTTTGCAATCCGGCTTTCCTGAAAATAAAAAATAAATATTATATTTACTTCAGTTGTATCACTCAACCACATGCAAAAGCAAGTCATAGTTACGGATATGCCGTTGCAGAGAAACTGGAAGGCCCCTACACGCTATGCGATGCACCTATTACAGACAACATCGCCTATATAGAAGATGCCCAAGCTTTTTCTACCGACGGAAAATATTATTTGCTCACAACAGATAATTTTGGAAAAAATACCGGCATATTCGGAAACCTGATTCTTTGGGAATCAAAAGACGGACTACAATTCAAACTGAAAGATGCCCAAATAGCTATGGGAACATTATTTGATTACTGGGGAACAGAAAACGAACAGAAAGAATTGCTGAAAACACCCAATTTATTCATTAGAAGTACTTCCGGTAAAATGGAAAGGCCGGCTATATTGCAGGTAAATGGGAAACCAGCCTATCTTTATGCCGTCGGAGACGTTAACCTTGAAGGAGGCTCTGTTTCCAAATCATATGTATTCAAAATAGAATGGAATGATGGAAAATAAACATATGAACTCCGCAAACGTTTGCGGAGTTTTTTTCGTTCATATCAAACAAAACTCAAAGTAAATGCACTATTTTTGTCATGCTATTAATCTTAAAAGAACTTTTACCTAAATTTGTATTCTTCTTTAAGCTTAAAATTCAAGTAATATATCATGACAACATCTAAAAGAATCCTAATCTTTTTATGTATTTTCCTGTCCCAATACATCAGTGCACAGGAAAAAGTAACACCGCGTGAAGTCCTGTCCCTGGATAAAGGCTGGAGTTTCCATCAGGGAGACATTCCCTACCCCGTTATCAAAGGCACAATGCCACTTACCGGAACGCCAAAGCCGGATATGTAAGCGGGGCTGCCTCGCCGAACTACGACGATTCTTCCTGGCACATCGTAGACCTTCCGCACGATTGGGCAATTGAAGGAAACGTCGATCCGGAAGCCAACCTCTCGCAAGGATACTATAACCGTGGTTTCGGCTGGTACCGCCGTAAATTCAAACTCTCTCCCGAAGATAAAGGGAAACATCTGGAAATACAGTTTGACGGTATCGCCACACATGCAACGATCTGGGTGAACGGAACCGTACTGCATCGCAACTGGTGCGGCTATACGTCCATGTATATCGACATCACGCCCTACGCCACTTATGGTGACGATGTAAATACGATTGCCGTACGTGTAGATGCGGATGCCCAGGAAGGCTGGTGGTATGAAGGAGCCGGTATTTACCGCCACACCTGGTTGGTAAAACGTTCGCCGCTGCATATCATCACCGACGGTGTATTCGCCAACCCTGTCAAGAAAACCGAAAGTCAGTGGGAAATACCTGTAGAGGTTTCCTTATATAACGCAGGCAAACAGCCGGCCAATAGCGAGGTAGAAGTTTCCTTGTTTGCCCCCGATGGCAAACCAATCACGACGCAAACCCAAAAACTCTCTGTCGGAGCATTGGGAGAAGGAATCGCCAGCCTGTCAATGACAGTTTCAGACCCTCAACTCTGGTCACCGGACAATCCCACCCTTTATAAAGTTAAAACAGTGGTCAAACAGAACGGTGCTGTAACGGACGAAGCTGAAACCAGATGCGGTTTCCGGACCATCCGTTTCGATAACAATACCGGTTTTTGGCTAAATGGGGAGAACATCAAGATAAAAGGCGTCTGTAACCATCAGGACCATGCCGGAGTGGGCGTAGCCGTGCCTGATGCCTTATGGGAGTTCCGCCTCCGCAAACTGAAAGAAATGGGTGTCAATGCCTATCGGGTTGCTCACAATCCGGCAGCCAAAGAGTTTATGGCAGCCTGCGATAGTATGGGGATTATGGTACTGGATGAAAACAGACTGTTCAATACCTCACCTGAATATGTACGCCAACTGGAATGGCTGGTCCGTCGCGACCGTAACTGCCCGAGCGTAATCCTTTGGTCGGTATTCAATGAAGAGCCGATGCAGGGAACTGAAAACGGGTACGAAATGGTTCGCCGCATGTACGACGTCGTTAAGAAGATGGACCCGACACGCCCCATAACAGCCGCTATGAACGGAGGATTCTTCTCCGAATACAATGTATCGCAAGCCGTAGATGTAGGTGGGTTCAATTATCAGATCGAAAGCTACGACCGTTTCCACGAAGAAAATCCGGACCTGCCCCTGACCAGCTCAGAAGACGGCTCCGCCTTTATGATCCGGGGTGAATATGTAACGGACAGATCGAAAAACCTGATGGATTCATACGATACACAATGCGCCGACTGGGGTGCAACCCACCGCAGAGCCTGGAAAGCTGTGGCAGAGCGTCCTTGGATGGCCGGTTGTTTCTACTGGACTGGGTTCGATTATCATGGCGAACCGACTCCGTTCAGATGGCCTTCCGTCAGCTCTTTCTTCGGTATCATGGACTTATGCGGATTCCCCAAAATGGCTTATTACCTGCATCAGGCACAATGGGTAAAAGATAAACCCGTCCTGGAACTGGTTCCCCATTGGAACTGGCCAGCCGATTCTATCGGAAAACCTATCAAAGTAATGGCTTTAAGCAATGCCGATAAGGTAAAACTATTGCTGAACGGCAAAGAAATCTCCGAACAAACGGTAGACCCGTACGAAATGAATACCTGGTCTGTCCCCTATAAACCGGGCAAACTGGAAGCGATCGGCTATAAAAACGGAAAGATCGTTTCACGCACGAAAGTGGAAACGACCAAAGAACCTGTCCAGGTTCGCCTGACGCCCGACCGTAACAGCCTGGCAGGTGATGGCCGGGATGCTATGCCAATCACTGTAGAGGTAGTAGATTCCAAAGGCCGTCACGTACCGACAGCCAACAATATGATGGAATTCACCGTTACAGGACCTGCCGAAATCATCGGTCTGGGCAATGGAAATCCGAACTGCCACGAGCCTGAAAAGGGCAACAAACGCAGCCTGTTCTACGGCCTCGCACAAGTTATCATCCAGAGCAAGGAAGGTTCGGGTCCAATCACCCTGACAGCCTCAACTCCGGGACTGAAGCCGGCAACCATCACGATCAATGCCGATCAGGTAGCCCCTGTCCCATCCGTCGCACCAGAATTTCCACCGATGTTGCTGAACAGATGGGCAGCCTCTCCCCTTTCCACCGATAAACCCGACGCCACCCGCCAGATAGCCGACAACGACATGAACAGCTGGCAACCTATTTCAGGTGGCGATCTGATCAAATTGGAGAATGCCAATTTCGTTATTTTACATGCGACATTCAATCCTTACCAGGCCCATCGGGAAGAAGGCGGAAACATCCTGTTCAAACAACTGACAGGTAAAGCCGAAATCTGGCTGAACGGCCAATTGATCGGCTCCAAAACGACAGATAAGGAAGAAGACTTCACCGTTGAATTCCCTGCCGTAAAAGAGAGATGTGACCTGCGCGTTCTGCTGAACGGCACGACAGGCGAAGCCGTCGGTCTAAAAGGGAATGTAACAGTCCGGACAAAGCGGGCAACAAAATAGTAGCGACGCAGGACCCGAAGGGTTCAATTGTGAATATGAGGTTGTGCCAACGTTTTGACACAACCTCTACTGATAATAATCAGCTAAGAATTAAAAACACATCCCTTTTACATTATTCCCATCCCGGATTCTGAACCAATGACGGGCAACGTTTCAGCTCCTCCTGATAGATCGGCCAAAGGTAAGAACGCGGGGAACTGAATACACGTCCGTCATTCACAGCGATACGTTTCATCTTATATTTTTTATCACCAATCATAATCTTTCCATCCGGATCTTCTACAGGTTTCATTCCATGAGAAAAACGCTGGGTTTTAGCATAAGGCCAGCTATCGGCATCCCTATAGCTATTTTCCTGAGCCAGTTGTTCCGTATCATCCGGTTCCATATACAAACGGGCTGTCCAATAACGATCATTTTCATAAAAGAATTCTACACGGCGTTCGCGCTGGATATAACTATTCATCAACTTCTTATCAGTCTTTGTAGCCGGAGGCATCGGAGCCATAAATGAACGGGCACGTACCTCATTTATCATTTTATAAATCTCCTCATTCGGACCATTTAGCTCATTCACAGCTTCACAATAGATATAAATAAATGCCGGAAGCCTCCAGATTGCCGGACCGTTGATAGTATGTCCGCCGTGTCCTCTTGTCCAACCATCTTTATAAAACTTACGCAGATAATATCCCGTATGGGAAGCCTGATCCAGGTAACTGCCACTCACAGCATCATCTCCGGATGCCGTATTCAGTTGCTGGCCGGCATACCAAGAACCATGATAACGGATATCACGATACAAACGCGGATCACGACGGATACCTTCATATGGATTTTCATCATCATAACCGTCAGCATTTGCCCGATCGGCATAAATAGGATAACCATATCCGTCCGGTCCTATATATTCATATTCATCTACCTGTTCCTGCAATGGCCGCTGGCGGGCATGCCCCCCTTGACTCGGAGGCAGGATATCGCCGGACCAACCGGTATCTTTATCCTTAGTTACAAACCATACCCATTCACTCATAATCGCATCCATTTCAAAATTCATACGCCATAAACGCTGCTGAACTTTCTCATTATTCGTATTGGATTTACCATCGATATCTTTAAAATCGCTCGCATCATATTTAGTATACAACTGATACCGGTTCGAACCATCCTCTTTTTTAGCTTCAAGAACAGCTTTGGCTGCTTCCCTTGCTGCTTCCCAACGTTTTAGGTCATAGCCATATTCACTTTTAAAGACACGGGTATCGTTCGGTAAAGAGCCTCCGTTCCACAGTGGAGTAGCCTGCATCCAGCGCACAATCGCTTTCAATCCCAGGCAAGCGCCTTTATCAACACGACCAAAGTAATTTCCACCATTCGAGGCATCCACGCGGGCCAGTGCCTCATCGGCATCCGCACAGATCTTATCTGCAATCGTGTGAAAAGACTCCTTTGTAAAAGTCATATCATCGTCCGGATTAATTACATGGTCTATATATACCGCTTCACCATAAGCCCGAAGCACCAGATAATGCAGATAGCCGCGTAAGAAATGGACCTCGCCAATACGTCTGTTCAGGTCGCCTTCACGTCCGCTCTGGGGATTATCCGGTGTATTATATTTAGCGACTCCTTCCAGGATAATATTTGCCTTACGGATTTTAGAATACAAACCATTCCAATACTGGCCGGCATCGCTGCCGTTAGGCATTTTCTGCAAAGCCCCATAGTTACCGACATTGAACTGATGGGGAATAGCCCCTTCATGGCTACTGGCCGAACATTCATCCGAAATACTGGATAAACTGAAGTGATTGAAATAAATCAACGGCTTATTGGCAGATTTACAGTTGGCATATAAATCCGAAACCAAACCATCCACTTTCTCATAACGTGTGAAAACTTGTTGTTCTGTCGTCTTATCATCCGGAGCCCTGTCCAGATAATCCTCACAGGAAATAAAGACTGAAAGACAAGTAGCCAGTCCTGCTAACAAAAATATTTTATGCTTCATCTTTTCTTAGTTTTTTTAATTAGTAAGTGATATCAACTCCAAAATTAAAGATACGCTGGATAGGATACCAGGCACCGTTCCCCTTCTTGGTTTCAGGGTCTACATCCACATCATTCAATCCGTCAAATGTAAGTAGGTTCATACCTTGTGCATAGAAACGCACATTTTGGAATCCGGCAAAACGGATCCAGTTTTTCGGTAATGAATAGCCTACTTCCACATTCTTCAAACGCAGATAAGAGGCATTATACAGATAGAGGCTACTGCTCTCATTCTTATTGTTTTCGTAAGCGCCGATTGTCAGTCGCGGATAGGTCGCCGCATCCTTTGTTTCTTCTGTCCAGCGATTCAGGTGCATAGGCTTTACTTTACCTATCTGGTCTTGCTCATAGGCCGGGAAGTCCCAGGTAGCAGGACCGTTCAGCAACAGACTCGTGTTGGCAGCACCCTGGAATAAGAAACTAACATCAATACCTTTATACTGGATTCCCAACGGAATACCAAACTGTATCTCCGGAGTACGGGGATTACCCATTGCCCGCCTGTCATCATCATTAATAACGCCATCTTCATTCAGGTCTTTATAGACCACATCACCCGGATATAGCTTGCCCCACTGCTGGAAACCGTTATTACCGTTCATTGCGTTCAGCCTGTCGGCTTCCGCCTGGTCGTAAACAAAATGATCTACTTCATACACAAAGTGTTCTTCAATACGTTTACCGGTATTTCTGCGCCATTCGTTCTCATAAACCACTTCATTCATGAACCGGATCTTATTGCGCGCAAAAGTAAAGTTCGGCTTGATGTAATAACGAAAGTCTTTTCCGATACGCCCGTTCCATCCGACCTCAAAATCAATACCTCTATTGTCTACTACTCCTGAATTCAGAAACGGTGCATCTTTCCCCACAATCTGCGGAAAACCTAATTTATCACTACCACTCAAATGAGTAATAATGTCATAGCGATGTTCATGGAAATAGTCGGCACTAATTGTCAGGCGTTCTCCAAAAAATGAAGCATCAATACCGACATTCAGCTTTCTGGCTTTTTCCCAGGTCAGGTTCGGATTAGCAAAATTACCTTCGCCAACACCGCTCGTCCACTGGTTGAATTCATTTTCACCAAAATCATACCCACTACCTTCGCCATAGAATTGCAAATAAGCAAAACGGTCACCGTCATAATCGGAGATCTTATCGCTACCGACTAATCCGTAAGAAGCTCTAATCTTCAGCATATCCAACCATTTCTCCGTCCTCTTCATAAAATTTTCGCGGGAAATCACCCATCCGACAGAACCTGCCGGAAATGTTCCGTATCGTTTACCGGGTGCAAAGTTCTCCGATCCGTTATAACCGACATTAAATTCTGCCAGATATTTATTTGCATAAGCGTAAGTAGCCCGGGCAGTTAATCCCTGATAACGATAAGCAACACGGTTATCGATGGTACGGTGTGAACGGTTGAACAAAACCATTCCTGTTACGTCATGTTTACCGAATGTACGCATATAATCTAACTTCAGTTGATAATAGGTTTTTGCTTCCGCTTCATTATGAGAGAAACTGTTGATGATCGTTTCATCCTGTGCATACCACGGATTACCTTTGATATAAGTGCCGTCATAAGGAGCACCGTTATTCATATAATAGGAACCGTAACTACCCTCACCCGGCTGGAAGGTTGCATATCTTGCATAACTCGCATACCCATCGGCACGGTCGCCCAGCACACGGTTAATCCAGTTACCTTCTTTGGCATCATAAGAAAATACTCCTTCCACACGTAAACCTTTCGTGATAAAATCCAACTTATGACCAATAGAGAAAGAACCGTTCAGATAGGTCTTCTTTTCTGTCAGGCTACCCGTCCTGGATAATTCTCCTAAGATATTACGACGATGCTTATAATCTCCATATAAAAGTCCGTAGGGATTCTCCAAGACAAACGTTTCGTTTTCAGGGTTTCCGTTATCCGGTACAGTAATAGGCAGATAGGAGGGCTGCGTATTACATAAGGCGACAATCCTGTCAGCGGTTGTTCCCGGCGCCTTACGATCCGTAATCTGAGCTCCCAGATCCAGTTTGATATAAAAATCTTTTGTGATATCGACATCCACATTGGCCCGGAAATTATACCGTGTAAAGTTAGCCTGCGTGTCCGTATCCGTCATATCGGTATGCTTATAATTACCGCTTTGAGTATAGTAATTTGCCATTACATAATAACGGGCACGTTCCGAACCACCCCGCACAGACAAACTATAATCCTGCTGCACACCCGGTTTGAATGCATAATCGAAATAATCCCAGTTATATCCAAGGCCATCCGAGTTGTCCCCTTTTGCAATCCGGTAATTGTCGATAGCCTGCTGACTGAACAAGCCTAATTTAGAGGGGTCTGTTCCCGGATTTGTATTGATCATCGCTTCATTATACAAAGTCGCATAATCGGCCGAACCTAGATAGGTTGGAAATTTTACAGGACTGTTTGTTCCGACAGATGCTTTAAAGTTTACATTCGGTTTTTCAGATGCTTTACCTCGTTTAGTCGTGATAATGATCACACCGTTCGCACCACGCACACCATAAGGTGCTGTAGCCGAAGCATCCTTCAGGATGGTAAACGTTTCGATTTCTTCCGGTGCCAGATAACTCATATCCCGTTCCACCCCATCCACAATTACAATGGGTGACTGATCTCCATAGGTCGCCATACCACGGATACGGATATCCGCCTTATCAACACCCGGCTCACCTCCATTGAACTGGTTCACCATCAGCCCTGGCATACGTCCGGCCAATGCATTGTTCAGATTGGCAGTTGGACTCTGTTTAAGATCTTTAGTCGTAATAGTTGCCACAGAACCTGTGATAGTCGCTTTTTTCTGAGTGACATAGCCGACTACCACAACTTCTTCCAATGCCTTCGTATCTTCAACTAAAGTTACATTCAGTATATGTTTACCGCTCAAACTTATTTCCTGGGGTTGATAACCTACATACGAAAAGACAAGGCTTGCCTTTGAATAGGGTGCTACAATCTCATAATTACCATCCACATCGGTGATAATCCCCGTCATAGTACCTTTCACCATGACATTAACACCCGGTAACGGTTCTCCCAGGTTATCGAGCACCTGGCCCTTTACTTTAAAGCCTTCCTGGCTAACTTCCTCCTCATGGGGAAATTCATTTTCAGGGACTGATTGAAACGTTGAAACATTGGCAGATACGGATAATGAAACCAGGCAGCAGGCACCTAGAGCCAATACTATCCTCCATCGTTCTTTTTTACAAGGGGAGCTTTCTTTAAGGCTACTTTTTCCCATAATACTAGATTTAAATTATTAAACAATAAAAGATTTAAAAACACTATTCTTAAAAAATTATTTGATTCTCATTCTATAGGATCATTGATCTTCAGCTTGAATTTCTTCACAATCGAAGCCAGTCTCTTTATTGTTCCTTCCGAATCTACTTTGTCATTTTGTACGGCAAAGCATATATCGGCGGAAGCCCATAAGGATTGTAATTGAGTAAAATGCGCTTTGTTTTCTTCATTCAGTTCAATCCATAAAAGAATTTTCCTCGCCTCTGAAGAAGAACACTGTCTTTTTATAAATCGTATCAACATTTCGTCATCCATACTTATTTTACATAGTGTGTATAAAAAGAGGAACAACATTCACGGATTTCACCCTAGTAGAAAAAATTGTTTTTTACTTCTTGATTAAAAGGGAAAGCAGTAAACAATAAAAGATGGCGAAATAATCTTTTGACAAATCGTTTCTCAATTGCTTCAAAGCATTCCCTATATGGTATTCTATACCTTTTGTAGTAAGGCCTAATTGATCGGCTATTTCTTTGTTCTTAAGACCACTGAAACGACTAAGTATAAAAATTTCTCTGGTTCGGGGAGATAGTTTGGTCAAAGAAACATTTATAGCATGGGTAAGTTCCTTCATGGCAAGTTTTTCCAGAGAATCATCCTCCAGAACATATATATTACTTCTTTGATAAAGCGAGGATTCACTCAGGCTGTCGATAGGGATAGTTTCCAGTTGTAGCTTTTTCAAATAGTTCAGGCATTTGTTACGGCTGACAACCATCAGATAAGTAATCAGGCAGGTTTCATCATCCAGGTCTCTTCGTTGATTCCAAAGAGCCATGAACGTATCTTGCATAATCTCTTCGGTTACTTCCTTGTCTACAATATAAATATTGACAAATGAATACAAACGAGGCAAGTACGATTTCATGATTTGCTTAAAGGTCTTCTCATTTCCGTCCTTTAATTGCTGTAAAAGAAGGGGGCTGCTCATAACTAAAAATACAATTTTATCCATCAATCCCCGGGTGGACGGTTATAAAATAAAAGAGGCGTGAGGACTGTTGATATATCTAATTGGAGGGATTCGACGCCCTAAGCACCAATATACAACAGACACCCTCACGCCCTTTTATTTGTACATCCATAAAACATATGCGTATAGCAATGTAATGAACAGATATAACAAAAAAAGGTACGTGAGCGTTTTACTGTCTATTATCCGGTGCTTGTGAAAGTGTCGAATTTTCCAACTAGGATAATATCTTTAAACGCTCTTGTAATCAATAAAATGTACTGGCCGATAACGCTATACCGGAGTACAAAGGCAAAAGTATGGAGAAGCACCGGATAAAACAAGTAAAAAGAAAAAGATTTTTATCAGAGCCGGGGTCATCATTCATTTAAATTCAATATCTCCCTAATAAGCTGCAAGATAGAAGCACGAATCCGGTTCCGATTTTGCCTTCATCAAGCCACATCTATTGTTTATTGTTTGATATTTTTCAGCTGTTTGTGTTTTGTTTTTAATGGAACTTCAGCAAGAGGGTGCCTAACTGAAGTTCTATGACATTCTGTCTTCTCTCAGTTTCCTATGCAGGAAACTGTAGTTTCTTCAGGAGGAAACCAGCGTTTCCTGCCGAGGAAATTGTAGTTTCCTCATAAGGGAACTAGCGTTTCCTTATTAAAAAAATTTAGGAAACTGCAAGTTGCTTGATATCAGGAGGCTATATGTTTTATATCCTCTGGCATTCGAGGTTTTAAGTCTTCGTTATCTTCTGTCATTTTGACATAAGAGAATCCATTCCAGCCAAATTATAGGGAAGAATAATTGTTTCACAAAAAAGCCTGACGAAGTTAATTCCGCCAGGCTTTTCCGTATATGCTGATCATTCAATATTACCGTACCAACTGTAATTCCTTGATCAGTCGCGGGCATTTACCCCACTTGTCGATCATATAAAGTACATAACGGATATCCACTGCAATGCAACGCTGCAAGTCCGGTTCGAAAGCGATGTCACCGCTCATGGCTTCCCAGTTTCCGTCGAAAGCAAGACCGATCAGACGGGCATTCTTATCAAACACCGGGCTACCTGAGTTACCACCGGTAATATCGTTGTTTGTCAGGAAGCAAAGCTGCAACTGTCCGTTTTCGTTAGCATACTGGCCAAAATCCTTGCTGCGGATCAGGTCCAGGATTTCCGGTTGAACCCAGAACTCGTCATCTTCCGGATTTTCTTTTTCCAGGATACCTTTCTCCGTTGAGTAATAGTCATACCAGGCTGCATCATACGGATGATACCCTCCGATAGAACCATAACTTAAACGCATCGTAAAGTTCGCATCGGAAGAAAGGGGCTTTTCCGGATACATTTCCTTCAGTCCGGCAAAATACAGACGTTCGCCTTTGGCAATATCGTAATGAGCATCGCCCATAAACTGCTGCAACTCGAACAAAGAGATCAGCGTGGACAAACTCAGTTCGGCAGCCGGGTCTTTTTTCAGTTTTGCATACAGTTTCGGATCTTTCAGCATCTTCTCGATCCTGTCATACGACAAAAGCGAAGTCTTCTTAAAGACGTCTGCTGCATATTTAGCATAGTCACCTTTATACTTCTTATCCACTTTCTGATAGATATCCGGAAGATATTGAGCCGGAACACGCTCTTTCACCACTTTCATCATGGCAGCCAATACCTTCTGGTCAAGGGAGGCATCGTAATCTTTAAAGAACGGCTGGATCTTATCTTTCAGGACCATGTCTATTTCTTCCGGAGTAGAACCCTTAATGTCTACTCCCTGCACCATACGCGCCAGGCGTACAATTTCAGTACCGCTGACGAATGCTTCTGACAGATAAGTGGAAACTTTCCGGTATTCATCCGTCGAAGTATATCCTTTTTCCAACAGGTTCAGCACTTCGCCGTATTTAGCTTTACGTTCAGGTGTCTGACCGGCCCAAGCGGCAAAAGCAGCTTCCTCTTCCTTCTTACGTTCTATCACGTTCAGATTAGCCAGACCGCGGTTCATACCGATGGAATTCTTCCAGTAGTTAGAGCTACCGGCATATTTGGAGGCATATTTGATACGGACTTCATCGCTTGCCGACATAGCATCTTTCCAGATAGCCTGTTTGATGCCGCGCACCTCGATACGGGGCTTGTTACTGTCTTCGATACGCTGTTTCACACCCCAGGAAGATAAATAACGGTCTGTGCTACCCGGGAAACCGATTGTCATCGCATAGTCTTTATCCTGATATCCCTGAAGGGAAACTTCAGCTACATATTTAGGACTGTAAGGCTTGTTGTCTTTACTGTATTCAGCCGGTTTATTGCCTGCATCGGCATATACGCGGAATACGGAGAAATCGCCTGTATGACGCGGCCACATCCAGTTATCCGTGTCACCACCGAACTTTCCGACTGAACTGGGCGGAGCAAATACCATACGAACATCGTTGAACACATCGTAAACAACCAGAAAATACTTGTTATTATTATAGAAAGGCACTACATCCGCAGCCTGAAATTCCGTATTGCCGATCGAGTCGCAGATGACCTGTCCGATAGAATCGGCAGCAGCCAAACGCAAATATTCTTCTTCAATACCGGCGATTTCACCGTTGATACGGTCGCTTACGTCAACCGTTTCACGCAGGTAGCGCACGCTCAGTCCCGGAACGGGCAACTCTTCTTCCTTACTCTGAGAAACGAAGCCGTCTTTCAGATAATCATGTTCAACGCTACTCAACTGCTGGATAGAACCGAAACCACAATGGTGATTAGTAAAGATCAATCCTTCTTCCGATACGGTAATACCGGTACATCCGCCACCGAAAATAACAACAGCATTGGCCACACACGGGTCGGTTTCACTGTAAAGTTGCTGATAGGACGGGACAAATCCCAATTCCTTGATTCGAGCCAGATTTTGTTTGTTAAGTTCCTTCAGAACCCACATGCCCTCATCGGCATATATCTGGCCTGCAGCAACAAGAAGCAGTAAAACTGCCCACACCTTCTTCATAAAATTCATTCTTTTTTATTCTATTAGTAATTTAATATTTTTCGCATTTACGCGTGCACCGAGCCACTCACGGATCTTTAACTGTTCTTTTTCATTGATACGCTCTTTGCTTTTTAGGTAAACCAACATGACTGTGTCCTGTTTCATGCTGTCAGTACTTACAATATAGGTATTTGAACAAGAGGCTTCAAGAACAGACGGGAATAAAACTTTCATCTCCGGGATCAACTCCGAAGTCATACGCGAAGCACTCTTATACCGATCTACCGTCTTTTTCAAGGAATCGATCTGTATGGATTGTACCCGAAGAACTTCTTCACTGTTTTTATACAAATCCTGCATCAGCATGCTTTTCAGCTCGTTTATATCAGTAGCTTCCTGTCCGAAACCTTGCTGGACAACCAGAGAGACATCTTTCAAACCATATTTGCGAAGCCGGGTCCGGGCTATTTCGATCATGGGTTCCGGCACATTTTCACCGATCATTACAACTTTTACTTCTTTCTTCTCGCTCGTATCCGTCACTGTTTTACTCAATATCTGCGTATTAGGAAAAGCCAATTCTTCCGTCACAAAATTAGTAACCCGGTCATTGAAGTAACTGGAACGGATCAAGTTATAACTCAGGAAAAGACTCGGTACGATCGTGAAAAAAACAATCACCCCAACATAACGTGTCACTACTTTTTCACGCTGTTTATCCAGGAATATCTTCTTCGGATATTTCAGTACACGGACAACCAGGAAAGTCGCCAGACTGATAAACACCGTATTGATAAAATAGAGATAAAAAGCACCGAAGAAATAATAAAGATTCCCGCTTGCCAATCCGAAACCGGCCGTACAGAGCGGCGGCATCAACGCCGTTGCGATAGCCACACCCGGGATCACATTTCCTTTACTTTTGGTCGAACTGGCAACAATACCGGCCAATCCGCCAAAGAAAGCGATCAGGACATCATAGACGGTCGGTTGCGTACGCGCCAACAATTCACTTTGCGCCTCACTGATCGGAGAGATCAAAAAGAACAGGGTTGAAGTGATGACACTGAACACCGTTGCCGTCGCAAAATTACGGAAAGACCGCTTGATCAAGTCATAATCATAGATGCCCAACCCGAGACCGAACCCCATAATAGGCCCCATCAGCGGAGAGATTAACATCGCACCGATAATCACCGCCGTAGAGTTTGTATTCAAACCCAATGAAGCGACAAATGTTGCAAAGATCAAAACCCAAAGATTAGTACCTTTAAACTCAATACCTTTTCTTATAGACTCAACCGTTTCGAGTTCATCTTCCTTCTCCTGGCGAACGTCAAAATTACGAACAAAGAAGTCCCGTATTTGCTTGTGTAACACTCCTTTTTCCATCCCACTCTCTTGTATTGATAAATACTCCGACTAATAGCCACACCTTAATCGTGCAAAGATAGAAATAGTATCCCTAAATAAAAAATAAGAAGTGTGAACAAGAATAACCGGCATAAAACTCGAAGTCTTATTGATTTTCAATTAACTTTGCACAAAGAAGAATGTTATTTTGAAAAGGAGTCCATCTAAATGTTTATATAAATAATGAAACGCTGCTTAATTCTGATATACATGCTTGGCAATATACTCTTTGCTGCTGCCGACAACACGGCTACCAAAGAGGCTTTAAGCGTTGCTTTAAAATCGGTATCCTCCCCGGAAGAAAAGCTGGAGACATTGACAAACCTGATGGATATCTCCCGGCAGGAAAAACAGGTTGACTATGCCAAACAACTGTATAAGGAAGCACTGGCCAACGATAACGATTATTATAAAGAAGCTGCCCTGACCGAAATTCTTCGCTTTTATGTCAACAACGACATCAAGGACAGCACAAACGTTTACATGGAAGAAGCAAAACGCGAACTGAAAGGCAAAGCACGCGATTTTCTGGTAACTTATATGCAGACAATCATCGACGTACGCGTGGTTTTCTATACCGAAGGAGAAGACAGGAAGAAACTGATCGAGCAATACCGGCTTAAACTGGAAACAGACAAAAAACTGTCGCCTCTTGAGAAAATGTCGATAAACTATGTTCTTGGAATGGCCTATAGTAACCGTGTTGAACCGGGTAATGAAGAAAAGTTGCAAAAAATGGTGAGTGAACGATTTAAGGAAGTGATCGCTCTCTCGGAAAATATACCGTTACAATATTCATATTTGTTTCGTCTGAACTCATTCTACATCCTGACTCTTTATTCAGTCGATACATCGGATCAGATAAAAAATGCGATCCGTTACCTGGATATGCAAAAAGAATATGCAGAAACAAAAGAGATGAAAAAACGTCTTTATGTAACAAAACGGCATTTGTTGAATGCTTATTCTTCTCTGGCCCTTTCTGCCAAAACACTGGGAAAAGATATTGCGACTTCCTATTACCGGCATTTTATGGAGTTGAACAGCAAATATCCTGAAGATGCAGCTTTTTCCCCCGAATATGAACGTTATTATACTTCACTGAATTTTTACCGGTTGATAAACGAATATCCCAAATCCATCCGGTATTGCGACTCTGTTATCCATTATTTCCGCAACTCTGGTTTGAAAGTCGACCTATCAGAACATGTTGTATCGACGCTCAAAGATAAAATAGATATGCTGGACAGCCTTCACCTGTATAAAGATGCCTTTTATGCCCACAAAGAATACGCCGCCCTATTAGATTCCGCACGGTTGAAAAGCATAAATGACAAGCTGGAAGACCTGGAAATCAAGAAACGGGTTGACGAACTGGTTATTGAAAAGAAAGCACTGGAAGTGGATTTACAAAAAAGCCGGAGCCAACTATATATGTTCCTGGCCTTGTTTATCCTGGCTATCAGTTTCGCAGTCTTTGTTGTGTTCCGCCTATGGAAAATCAATGCATTATATAAGAAATTGCAGGAGTCGAACCGCCTGGTCATCCTTGCCAGCGAAAAAGCGCAGGAAAGTGAAAAGATGAAGAATGCCTTCATCAAGAACATGTGTCATGAAGTCCGTACCCCTCTGAACGCAATCAACGGGTTTGCCGACCTGATCACAACGGAAGATATTACCCCCGAAGAAAAGCAGGAATTCAGCAAGATCATTTTCGAGAACTGCAACCATATCACTTCTATGATGAACAGCGTACTCGAAATTGCCCAGCTGGACAGCAACAAGGAGGATTTACCCCTATCACCGGTCAATATCCATCTGCTTTGTTCCTGTGAAATGGAACAACTCAAAAGGCTCAACAGCAAACCGGACATCGATTACCAAATAGAAGGCGACCGGAATAAGGATATTGCTTTTACTAATTCAAGCCATTTCAGCCTGATCCTGGCCCATCTGCTGAACAATGCGAACAAATTCACCGAACGGGGAAGCATTGTCCTTGCCTATAAAGCGGAAGAAGAACAAAACCGGATGATTGTCAGTATCACAGATACCGGTTGCGGTATTTCACCCGATAAACGTGAATGGATATTCGAACGGTTCACCAAAGCGGATGATTTCGTTCCCGGTTCAGGATTGGGATTATATCTTTGCCGCCAGATCGCAGAACGTATGAAAGGCCACATCTACGTAGACCCGGATTATACAACCGGACTACGTATTACGCTGATCATCCCGATCAAACCGGAATAAAATTATTTCTTTTTAGCAAAATAACGCCCTACATAAGGCAACTCTCCCAATGGCAGATCGCGTTTTATAACGATACCGACAAAGAGGCAAAGCAGCAATGTGCGGTAACCCAGACGCAGGATTTCCGACTCTATCATCGGCAACATGCCGGCCAAATAAAATACGGCTGCCAATACGGAATAAGTGATCACCGATTTAAGATCATATTGGATCGGGAATTTCTTTTGTCCGATAAAATAGGATAACAACATCATAACGAGGTTGCTGACAAAAGAAGCCCAGGCACAAGCCATATATCCGTATGTCGGAGCAAACAAAACAATGATCAGGATCGTCGCAACACATCCTATCGTCGAGAAATAAGCGCCCCACTTTGTCTGATCAATCAGTTTGTACCAAAACGAGAGATTAAAATATATTCCGAAGAACAATTCTCCTAACATAACAATAGGAACAACGCGTAAACCCGGATAATAGGAAGCCGGAACAATATGTTTAAATATATCGATATAAAACATCACTGCCAGAAAAATAAGCAAAGCGAATATAATGAAATACTTCATCGCCTCCGAATATGACTTTTTACTGTCATCATCCTTATTCTTTGCAAAAATAAATGGCTCGTAAGCGTAGCGAAATGCCTGTGTAAACATTACCAGCACAACTGCTATTTTAAAACAAGCGCCATATATCCCCAATTGGGTATTAGCCATTTCCTTATCTTCGAATAGAAAAGGAAATAATATTTTATCGGCTGTCTGATTAAAAATACCTGCAATCCCCAAAATCAAGATCGGAAAAGAATAAGCAAGCATCTGTTTAAGTAAAACAAAACTGGCTTTTTCCCGTAAACCCGGAATCATATCGGGAAACAATAACACAAATGTGACAAGAGATGTTATTACATTCGCAACAAAAATATATCCAACTTGATAATCAGGAATATAAAACCAATCGACCAATACAGGGGTATGATCATAGAGCCATGGACAAGCTAGCAGGAAGAAAAGAACTAAAACAATATTCAGAAAAATATTAAACAGCTTAATAGAAGCAAAACGAACTGCTTTCCCCTGATACCGGAGAAATGCAAACGGTATACAACAAAAGGCATCGACTGCCACAATTCCCGACATCATCCCGACAAACTCAGGATTCGAACCATACCCTAAAGAATCACTGATTGGAGTCAGCGCACTGAATATCAATACTACAAATAGAACAGAAGTAAGAGCAATGCTAAATAATGTAGTTGCATAAACCCGCATCGGGAGCGCAATTTCTTTCTTATTCATAAAACGGAAAAATCCCGTTTCCATCCCATAAGTCAGAATAACCATCAGCAATGCCGTCCAGGCATACAAATTGGTTACGATTCCATAATCGCTTTCCGTCGCCAGCACACGCGTATACATCGGCACCAGCATCCAGTTCAGGAACTTCCCTACGATACTACTAACACCATAAATCGCAGTCTCTCCTGCGAGCCGCTTCATTCCTCCAGCCATAACTATTTTCAGTCAAATAAAAAACCTTGTTCTTCGCCCCTTTTACGTCCCAGATGGGTATAAGCCAGATCCGTGACCTCACGTCCCCGCGGTGTGCGTTTGATAAATCCTTCTTTGATAAGGAAAGGTTCATACACTTCTTCCAGCGTTCCGGGGTCTTCTCCCAAAGCCGTAGCAATCGTAGTCAGTCCGACCGGACCACCGCCGAATTTGTCTATAATTGTAGTCAGTAACTTATTATCAACCTGATCCAAGCCATACCGGTCAATATTCAGTGCCTCCAGCGCATAACAGGAAATTGCCTTGTCTATTTCACCGGAACCTTTTACCTGTGCAAAATCACGTACACGCCTCAACAACGCATTGGCAATACGAGGCGTACCGCGGCTCCGGGAAGCGATCTCACGGGCAGCTGTCAGTTCACATTTTACATTCAGAATATCGGCACTACGCAACACGATCTTCGTCAATGTTTCCATCTCGTAATATTCCAGATGCATATTGATGCCGAAACGGGCACGCAACGGACTGGTCAGCAAACCGCTACGGGTTGTCGCCCCAACCAGTGTAAAAGGAGCCAGGTCTATTTGAATGGAACGTGCGCTCGGTCCTTTATCGATCATAATATCGATCCGGTAATCTTCCATAGCCGAGTAAAGATATTCTTCCACGATCGGACTCAACCGATGGATTTCATCAATAAAAAGCACATCATTCTTTTCCAGCGAAGTAAGTACTCCCGCCAGATCACCGGGTTTATCCAGAACCGGCCCGGAAGTCACTTTGAAACCAACTCCCAGTTCATTGGCTATAATATTCGACAACGTTGTTTTACCTAATCCGGGAGGGCCATGCAGCAACACATGATCCAATGCTTCTTTACGCATACGGGCAGCCATCACGAATATTTTCAGGTTCTCGACCACCTTGGCCTGTCCGCTGAAATCATGAAAAGAAAGCGGTCGGAGCGCATTCTCATACTCTCGTTCACTTTCCGGCATACGGGTATCCCTTATATCAAAATCGTCTTCCATATTTTTGCTCATTGACTTGCAAAGATAGTAAATATATTTGCTTTATACCGTCTGACTCCCGTTCATAACGCACAGCGGTCTATCCTCAGAAAGAGCTATCTGAAACAATCTACGGACAGTTTATTCATTATTTGCACTAAAAAAAGTACAAATTCAGGCCATATTTGCACTTTTCACAGTGCAAATTAGTAATATGCAGAAATGAGTATATCGACAACTTGAAAGTTAAAACAATTGCTTATAAGCATAGCCCAAAGTGTACCATTCAAACCCAATATGAGTAGTATTGCTACCATATTAGGAGTAAGTCGCAACAATTTATCAGACTATTTTCTTTACCTGGAAGAAGCTGGGTTAATTGCACAACAACGTGACGGAACAGGCGGTATCAGAGGACTTGGAAAAGTGGATAAAGTATATTTAGATAATCCAACTCTCATGTATAGTTTAGGTCAGGATACTTCAGAGATTGGTAACATAAGAGAAACATTTTTTCTGAACCAAACGAGAGTAGAACAAAAAGTTATCACGTCAGCTATTTCCGATTTTCAAATAGCTAACTATATTTTTGAAGTTGGTGGCAAAAATAAAAAACAAAAACAATTACAAGGTTCTGAGAATGGTTTTATTGTAAAGGATAACATTGAACAGGGATATATGAACGTAATTCCTTTATGGCAATTCGGACTTAATTATTAGCCCCTTTCCTATATTTGAAAAGGGGTAGTCAAACAAGTCGAAGACACAACGGCCTATCCTCTATTTTCATCAAAAAGAGTTATCGGCTTCAAATACCTGATAACATAAGAGAAACATCTTTCCTGACCAAATGAGAGTAGAGCAAAAGTTGATCCAAACGGAAGAGAAACTAGAAATACTCAAACAACAGGAAAAACAGAGCAATGATCCTAATATCCATATCTTCTCTCCTCATCTGCTATTTGAAAAAAGCACAAAGACATTAAAGTACAACGGAGAAACTATAAAACTAACCCGTCAGCAACAACAATTATTAGTCGCGTTTTGCAATGCACCTGAAAATACCTGTTCAATAAATGACTTATGCAATCTGGTCTGGAAAGGATGTACAGTAGAAGAGAACACAATCCAACAGGCTATCTCGCGTTTAAATATAACCTTAAAGCCACTGGGATTATATATTCAATATGAATTCAAAGATAGTTACAAACTTATGTTTATAGAAAACTAACAATTAGCTCCCGATCAAACTTCTATTTCTTCCCTATCCTTTTATAATTACCATACGTACTAATTCCAATTTCCCCGGCAGGAAATCAGCGGTTGATAACCATCAGCCGATTGGCCGACAATTATGAGCCGTTTGGTTGATAATTATGAGCCAAGCGGCTCACAATTATCGGCCGCTAAAATGTATGGGATGTCAGCAAGAGAAGTATGGAATAAGCGTTGATAATGAAAGGTATGGTTTGATAGTCGAAAGATAGGGATAATATCCGTCGGATACAACAAAAAACAGAACTTGGCGTTTAGAAAAACAATAAATACTTATATATCTGATAACAATAATCTTATAGCAAATGAAAACTATTAAAAACCTACTATTCGTGTTTACCCTTTTTATTCTGACAAGCTGTGCCCCCAAAGTAATGACGGACATTGTTAAAACATATCCGGTCAGCACTACTCCTGAAAACATCCGCTTATACGGATTAAACGATACGGTTCCCAATTCGGCGGAAGTGATTGGGAAAGTGGCTGTCGTTGATAACGGTGCCTCAACAAACTGCAAATATGACCAGGTACTCGAGCTGGCTAAAAAGGAGACATCCAAATATGGCGGAAACGCCCTGTCACTGACAGAACATAAAGAACCTTCCATCTGGGGAAGCAGCTGCCATCAGATTGCAGGAATGATGCTGTATCTGAACGATACCATCATCAACAATTATCAATCCAACTCATTTATCGAGGCAAGCGAGATAAGAAAAGAGAAAGAAAAAAGAATGCGTCCTACTCCTCATACGATTTATGCCAATATCGGATATGCCTGGATGACAAACAAATTCTACTTGCCATCGGAAGCTTCCGGAAATCCTAAAAACGGCCTGGACTGGCAAATCGGGTACGAATGGGTTTCGAAAAGCGGATTCGGATGCGGATTGTTATATTCCGGATACCGGTCTTCGTACGATATCTCAAGCAATTCCATCAATGTCGGCCTTACTTACGTAGCCCCTCAATTTGTATTAAAACAAAAAATCAGTGAGAAATGGCAATTCCGCGAAGTCCTCGGACTGGGATATTTCGGCTACCGTGAATCTCTAAAAGGAGAAAGCGCCTCCTGTTCCGGCCTCGGATACAATTTTGCATTAGGTGCGGAATATTTACTGAGTGACCATGTCGGTATCGGGGCGAATATTGGATATATCGGAGGTTCATTACCCGACCAGAAAAATGCCGGGTACCAGAAATCGGATGACGAAAGAAGCGGTATTTTCCGCCTGAGCTTTGATGCTGGAATCCGCATTTATTTTTAGCGGAACAAATAAAATTACCTACATTTGTCTGGAACACTAAATTACGTATAATATGAACAGCGCATTCCTCCGTTTCCGGCTCCGCCAGGCAGGAAAGTTTATTCGTGAAATACCTGTTATCTATCTGGTTATACTGACAGGTATTTTACTGATAGCCGGGATTGCGCTGTATCAGTTTACAAAGGATTTACATGGGAGCCTGATTATAGCGGGTATCCTGCTTGTTTTCCTTTCATTGATTCAATTACGGCGAAAAGACTATCATTTTATCTATCTTGCAGAGAAGAAAGCCTGGAAAGTATTCAGTATGGATTACTTCTTACTGTCCTTGCCGGTCCTTATCATCATATCAGTAAATTCATTCTGGTATGTATCGCTGGCAATTATAGTCGGATGCATAAGTCTTGGTTTCATAAAACAGCCTTTTCACCGGACAAAAAAAGGAATGAACTCCCCTAAATGGATACCGGCGGAAGCCTTTGAACTGCGGTCAGGGATACGGCAATACGGCGGTTTATTACTGATTCTTTATGTGAGTGCATGGATAGGACTGTTGCTGCCTTTTGCTTCTTTGGCATCGCTCTGGTTCTTCACAGTCATAGTATCCGATATATTCAGATTTTCAGAACCGGTACAGATACTTTGCTCACAGGAGCGTCCGGTCAACAGGTTCCTGCACGGAAAGCTTCGTTTAAATTTGAAGTTATTCTTATGTGCTACAATTCCTGTTTGCGCAATATATACACTTTTATATCCGGAGCATTGGTGGTTCATCCTCACCTTTCTGGCTGCGGTTTCCCTGAACATAACACTGTTTATTATAAATAAATATGCCCATTATCTGCCGAATACAAAAATAACAGGAGGACAGGTCCCCATAACAATAGCCGTAATAAGCATTTTCTTTCCGGTTCTTTTACCGGTAGTCTTGTTTTTCCTGGTCAAAAACTATCTGGCTGCACGCCGGAATCTAACAACTTACTTATATGCTTACAATCCGGAATCTACAAGTAGAATATAAAAAAGAATTTCCTGTACTGAAAGGGATCGACTTATCGATGGAATCGGGGAAAATACATGGTCTGGTCGGTCTGAACGGTGCCGGAAAAACGACCTTGCTGAATACGCTGTATACCTTCATCCGTCCTTCAGCAGGCTCGGTCAGCTATAACGACAGACCTCTGAAAAGGCAGGATATTGCCTATCTGGAAGCAGAGAACTACTTTTATCCTTATATGACAGGGCGCGAATATCTGGATCTTTTCCCGATCGGCAAAAACGGCTTTAAAACAGACAGCTGGCAACAACTGTTCCATATTCCGTTAGACGATATAACGGAGAACTATTCAACCGGGATGAGAAAGAAACTCGCTCTGCTGGCCGTTCTTAAACCGGATAAACCGATCGTTGTCCTGGATGAACCGTTCAACGGCCTGGATCTGGAAAGTGCCCATATCCTCACCCTCATCCTGCAACAACTCCGGGAAGGGGGCAAAACAGTGCTGGTCACCTCACATGTTTTCGAGACACTGACTTCCTGTTGCGATTATATCCATCATATCGATCACGGGACAATCGACCGCAGCTATTCCAAGGACCAGTTCGAAATGCTTCAAAAACGGCTCTATTCAACCATAGAAGATCAGGCTTCCGATCAGATAAAGAGACTTATTTAGTCCTTCAATCCGATAGGCATGTACTAAACAAATTAGGGGGCTTTGAAACACCCCCTAATTCCAATAGAAAAACGTTTTATATATTTATTCAGTAGTAATCGTCAGTTGTTTTCCTTGTTTCAACAGGTCATGTGAAATAAACCAACCATTGATTTTCTGACCGTCATAAGAAATATCCGTAATCTTCCGCCCATTGCCATTCTTTACGATCGTGAACTGATTATTATCGCCTAAAGTGAATTTTACCTGGTCGAACAAAGGTACGGTTACAATATATTCCGGATCAGCCGGAGAATAGGTATATAAACCAATGGCATTGAATACATACCAGGCAGACATTTCACCGGCATCATCCATTCCCGAATAGGCGAGCTTCTCTTTACCCATATCGTAATAATGGTTCATGATGCTATCCAGCACACATTGCGTTTTCTCCTGTTTACCTATGAAATAATAAGTATAGGGAACACTGTGGTCCGGTTGATTGCCATGGCAATAATTTCCGATGAAACCGGTCATATTATGCGCTTCATAGTTTCTCCACGGTTCAGTGAACAGTGAATCCAGCTTCTGTTCGACCGCTTTTTCACCGGGATAAAGGGCAATCATGCCTTCCGGATCATGGGGAGCAAAGAACAGTGACTGCCAGGCATTAGCCTCACGATACATATAGGCATAATAAGGATAGTAAGGATCGAAATCTTTGATCCAGCTGCCATCGGCAATCTTTCCGCGCCAAAAGCCCGTACCCGGGTCAAACAGATTCTTATAATTGCCGGAACGTTCCATCAATGTTTTATAAATACTTTCATCTCCCAACTCCTTAGCCAACAAGGCGGTCGCATAATCATCGTATGCATATTCAACAGTCTTTGTTACAGCGGCTTTGTATTCATCCCAGGTCGGGACATTGGTGGTATCCTTTTCTGCAATCCATCCTTGTTCGATGTATTCATCCAGATATGGCCTGCCGCCTTTTCCCGGGACAGTGGCATTATTCACCAACAGTTTATAAGCCCGGTTCAGATCGAAGTCTTTCAATCCGCGTAAATAGTTACCGGCAACAAATACAGAGGCATGGTCACCATGGAAGAAGGTCGGCATATAACCATTTCGCTTTTCGCCTTTGTCTGTGATGGACTTGATCACATCGGTCGTTACGTCCGGAGAGATCATTCCCAATAAAATCAACTTATTGCGATAATCGTCCCAGAATGACGGATCGGTATAATAACGGAAACCATTATTTACCACATTACCTTTAGCATCCGTATATTCCCCGTTCACGTCGCTACGCAACGCCGGCCATAAGAACGAACGGTACAGGCAGGAATAGAAAATGCCTTTCTCACGTTCCGTTCCGCCGGTTACTTCTATTTTGGATAACAAATTCTCCCAGGTCTTGTCAGCCTCCTTACGAACCTGTGCAAAACTCTTATCCTTCATTTCCTGCTCCAGGTTCATCTTTGCATTATCGATATTTACAAAAGAAAAACCGATCTTTAATTCCAGCGGTTTGCTTCCTTTGCTATCGGCAAAACTGATAATAGAAACTTCATGTTCACCATCTTTCAACTGTCTGATATCCTCAATCTTATAATTGGAAACAGCATAGAAACGGATATTTCCTTCCGCATCCTGATTACCGGAAAAAGTATAATCGTCGACTTTTTGAATACTCCAGTCTCTGACTCCATTGTTTGTCCGTGTGATATCCACTAATACTTTCTTGTCGTCATCCGGCCGGAAAGTATATTTATGATAAGCACAGCGGAGCGTGGAAGTCAGTTCGGCATTGACCCCGTACCTTTCCAGAAACACCTGGTAATAACCCGGACGGGCCGATTCGTTCGAATGACTGTATGTTGAAGCATAATCACCGGAGGAAACATTTCCTGTCACCGGAAGGACAGGGAGATGCAGCAAATTCCAATGTCCTTTGTTGGTATGCGAAAAACCATAGATGACCGTATCTTCATACTGATAGCCGGCCCCGCTCCGGAACTGAGTCACCGGACTCAACTGTACCATCGCATTCGGGACGGAAGAACCGGGAAAGACTTCTGCCCCCCAGGTCCTTGTCTTCAAATGACGCTCATAACCCAGATCTTTCGTTTCCCATAGCGTAGCTGTCCCCAAAAGAGGATTCACATAATTCGTAAGTTGTTTATCCGGCTGGCAACTTATCATTATGGTTAATGACAGCAAACCTGCAAAAAAAGAGTTTTTCATGCTAAATTAATTATTAGAATATGATAATGATCAAGAATTAAAAACTATATCTGTCTGAAATTAAAAACACGTATAACTTATAATAGATTCAAATCGTCCAGCAACGCAGCCGCTTCGATCAACATACAACCGCTCAGTTGTTCGGTCAGTCCTGTAGATGCTCCCGGGGCATTCCGCCAGTAAGTACCGAATAAGACATTCGATTTATTGGTTCCCTGCGTCCATAATGTCTCGGCATTGGTTTTCAGGAACTGCACATAACGTCGTTTAGCACCTGCATCCAGGCGGTCCTGTTGGATCAGATCCGTAAAATAACGGATAAAAATACCTTTGAATAATCCTCCGTCTCCAGTTCCTTCATCCTTCAGAATAGAATTGTTGACCAATGTACTGATGGTATAATCAGCGGCCAAAACGGCATCGTTCAGATAGGCTTTTTCTCCCAATATCTTATACAATTCAACAGCCGATCCGACAAATGTTCCTTCATTGTAAGTAAATATCCAGTCTTTCTGTATTTCTCCTGTATTACTGTTTATATTGTCATACACCATTCCGTTATTACTATTGAATAATGTACTTTTCTCCCAGTTATATATCTTGAGTGCCCATTCTTTATAGGTCTCATCTCCAAACTCACGATACAGGCGGGCTGCCAGAATACAAGCCGGACCGTTTGAACAGGCATTTTTGCTATACTCCTGCCCTTTTACCCAGGTGATACCTCCACCTGCATTCTCATTCCAACCCACTTTGATATAATCCCATATCTGCAATGCCGCCTCTTTATATTTCTGTTCTTTGGTTGCCTGGTAAGCACGAAGAATAGCGAGGGCATTCCATTCCATATCATCGTAATAGTCATTCCGGAACGAATTACCGTTCTTGATCTTCACGCCTTCAAACCATTGGTCGAAATAGGTTTATATTTTGCATCTTCCGTACGCAAATAAGCATCCGTCAAAACATCCAGCGCATGCGCCTGAGGCCAGTAATGGAACGTCGTATTTCCGTTGCTATCATAATTAAAATATTTTCCTCCTGCATTCCAGAATGAATTTACCAATGCTGTCGTACTGCTGTCGGCAGCGGCATACCAATTAATATTATCATTTTCATCCGGTCCGTTCGGAGTATTATCATCATCGCCACAAGCCCCCAGGAAAAGGGGGAGAAACAGGAAAAGGAGTATATTCTTCATGACATTATTTTTAGCTGTTAAAAAAGAAGGACCCGGAATAAGATCCATTTTTCTCGAAATATACAATTCCGGGTCCTTCTTACCAAATATTTGTAATAAACTATTTAACGATTGTATGTGTGTAAGGCAGGTCTGCCGTCAGATAGACGGTATAAGTAGCCGGAACACCATCAAAATCACCCATCAGCTTCCACTTATTATCCCACTGGGATACCTCGGTAAACAGTTGCAGGTAATAATAAGATTCCGGACTGCTTGCCGTCGGACGGGAGTCTGTCTGGTTCAATGTACCCCAGTCGACTTCCTTCTCTGCATCGGCACCTCCATTTTCCCGGATAGTCATTCTGAACTTATAGCGTTCGTCCCTACCCCAGCTCTCTTGCTTGAAAGTTACCGTTTCCTTCGCCTGGAATACACCATAACCAACATAAGGCAGTTCAAACAGAGATTCTCCGTCCGGACAGAAATAGAAAGTTATTTTATTTACCAGCGTATAGGTACAGGCACCGGTATTAAAGTCTAATGTAATACGGTAAACACCGTCTTTAGCGACCGTTGTCGTTCCGTTCTCTTTCACCATGCCGTCCGCTGTATAGAACTCTCTCGGAGTACCGGTCTTTCCATCCGTAAAATAGAATGGTTTGCCTGCCGCCAGTTTTGTATACACTTCAAATTCACCACCGGCAACAGCTTTCATTTTATGTGCTTTTACCAGGTCAGTCCCACCTTCAGAAGCCTCTCCGGTCACATAGACATCGATCGGAACATCTTCGAAACCTGCCAGGCGGGTTACCGTAATCTTATTTTCAACGCCGGCTTTTACGCTCTGCAAACCTTTTGAAGAGAGTATAGTCCACTTGAATGTACCCGTATCAGACGGTTTTATGCCGACCTTACCTCCAATCTGATTCAACTGCTTATGCGTAACGGATACATAATTGCCAAATCCGTTATTATTGGCACACATCACATACACCGGTTTTGAGAAATCACCGTCTACCTTATCAAAAGCAATCTGGTAAAGAGCAGTACTTGCTTCCTCTACACTCGGTGTTTGCCATTCAAAATAAACACTGGATGATGCGGACGGTTCCAGAACAACAGATTTTCCATCCGCCGGTTCAAGTAACGCACTGACACTTGCCAAACGGTTATCCGTGTCACCCATATTATCATTACATCCCATGAAGGCCAATACGGCAGAGGTGATGAACATCAGTTTTATAAATATCGCTTTCATAATTCCTCCTTTTTATTTGATTACTAAATTATGAGTATATTCACCCTGCGTATTCAAAGAGAATGTAACATCATACGCCTTATCGCTCCAGCCATCGGTAGCCGGGCTCTTCCAGACTTCGTTGTTTGTCCACTGTTCTACATTCGTCTTTTCAGCCATATAGTAATACTCATCATTGCCGGTCGGCTTGCTATCATTATTGATGGCAGCTCTCCATTCGGTCTCTCCGTCAGAACTTTCCATTCTGAACTTATAACGATCGTCCGAATTATCGCTATCCGTCAATCCCGTTACCGTATAGTTGCTGATAGCCCAGACACCGAGACCCTGGTAATCCAGTTCTATCTCTTTCTGTGACCAGTTCAGGAACCATTTCACTTTAGTTACCTCTTTGGAAGTAAACGATCCGGCATTAAAATCAATATAATATTTATAGATACCGGTTTTGGTTGCTGTCGTACTACCGCCTTCTACCAGTTTTTCACCATTCAACGAGTATTCAGTCGGAGTACCGGTATTGGCACTGACAAACTTGAAGGACTTGCCTTCCGTCAGTTTCATGAAAACTTCAAATTCGCCGTCAGCCACTTTCTTCATGATCATGGCATTCTCCAGATCAGCTCCTACTTCCGTGGCTTCACCTGTGATATACAACTGGCTCGGAACCTCTGCGAATCCGGCTAAACGGGTAAGCGTCAGCATACGTTCTTCTTCTGCCTTAACCGGATTAATACCTTTGGAGGCATATACCGTCCATTTCAGAGTCCCTTCTTCCGCTGATCCGATCCCTGCTGAAGCGGCGATCTGGTTCAACTGTTTATGTGTGATCGTTGCATGATTAGTTCCACCATTGTTGTCGGCAGTAACTATAGAAACAGGATCGGAAAAATCACCATCCGCCTTATCGAAAACAACTTCGTACAACACAGCACCACCATCTTCGGCTAACGACGGCTCCCATTCAAAATACAAAGAAGCCGAAGCCGATGCTTGCAGGACAACGGCTTTCCCATTATCCGGTTCATATAACGCTTTAACGGCAGTCACGCCCAAATGCCTCACTTCTCCGTCACTGCTACATGCCGCAAAGACCATAGCAAAAGCGAACAGCATCATATATTTTATAGATATTATTTTCATATCTCTTAGATTTTTTGGATTTAAAACTTTTGATCAATATCCCGGATTCTGAGTCAGATTCTTATTGATATCCCGTTGTGACTGCGGAATTGCGAACAAGTAATCTCTATCTTTATTGAAAGATCTCTTATCCAATTGGATATACTGTGTATTATCCGCTGCAAATTTCGCTCCGCGAGGATTGCCATTTAGTGCTGTCTCGATCGTTTTCCAACGGCGGATATCATAGAGTCTTGTCCCCTCGATAGCCAATTCACAACGGCGTTCGCGGCGTACAATAGTCTGCATATCACCTGAAGCCGGGTAATTCAAAGCAGAAGCGTCTGTGAAACCGGCACGCTCGCGGATCGGACGGATCGTCTTGTTCCAAACTGTTTCGTTCATCTCACCCAGTTCTGTTTTCGCTTCAGCATACATCAATAAGACATCGGCATAACGCATCAGAATCAGATTCAAGCCGGAAGCAAGACCTGCCGGAGCGGTCGGATCAAACCATTTACGGAGATAATAACCTGTAGCGGTAGAATTCTGTCCCGGACCGATATATTCATCCAGGTTGGCAGCACCTGCATCGGCAGAAGAACCCGGTTTGATATAAATTGTAGACGTTTTACCGTTGCCGTCTGTCCACTGGTAGCCATGGTAAACGATAGTAGCCTGCAATCTGGGATCTCTGTTTATGTAGGGATCGTCTTCTTTATAGCCGGAACCGCTTTCATGAATCGACCGGCCATTTTTCATGATATAATCGTCCACCAGTTCCTGTGTCGGAGCAAAACCGTTTACACGTCCACCCACAGACAAGGGAATCCCATCGTACATTTCACTCCAGGTTCTCAGATTCAGCAGATATCCCATATCCAGGATCACTTCGCTGTTGTATTCGTTTTCCGGCAAGAACAGACCTGCATAGCTTGAAAATAATGCATATTCACCATATTCGCCATTGATTATTTTCTCGCAGACAGACGAAACATTCTGCCAGTCGTTCTCATACAGATAAGTACGGGCAAGCAGAGTCATAGCAGCCCCTTTTGTGATCCGGCCGTTATCAGCCGCGGCATATTCCTGTCTTGTCGGCAATGTACCGACGATATCATTCAGTTCGTCACGGACAAACTTGATAACATCCGCTTTCGGCGAGCGGGCGATCGTATTAGCCTCTTCGATTGTCAGTGTATAGTCAAACAAAGGAACATCGCCATAATTATTAGCCAGGCGGAAGAACAGCATGGCGCGAATGAAACGTGCTTCTGCCTTCATCCTGTTTTTTAATGTTTCATCCATGTCGGGGACACGATCTACATTTTCCAGGAATGTGTGGCATGTTTTAATGCCTTCAAAACATTTTTTCCAATCTTCAGAGAATCGCCCCAAAGCGGCGTTTGCCTGACCCGAAGTAATCAGTTTCTCATCCGTACTACCACGTCCTTCGTATAAGTTGTCCGATAACCGTTCGTCTGCGAAGAAATAGCCGGAACTCATCATCTGACTGTAAGCCATGCTCAATACGGAAGAAGCCTTTGCCTCGGAAGTCCAGTAATTCAAATCCGTAAACTTATTGGTAGGAGCCAGATCCAAATCATTACAAGATACGAATGATGCAAGTATAGCGCATGCTATACTTGGCAAATATTTTAAAATATTCATTTTCATAACAAAGTCTATGTCTTAAAATTCTATATCCAAACCAAATCCATAATAAGTCAGTGTCGGGTAGTTACGTCCGCTGTTTGCCCCGATGCCACCGATACCACCCATATCGCTGCCGAATTCAGAAGATTCCGGATCGATAAATGAGTTCTTGGTAAATGTCAACGGATTTTCGGTATTTACGCTGACACGTAATTTCTGTACACCAAACTTCTGAGTCAGTGCCTTCGGTAAGGTATATCCGATCTGGATATTCTTCACACGTAAGTAAGCTGCATTCAACAAATAAATATCTGATCCGGCCATACCCCAGTTGTTTGTAGAAGAAGATGAGCCCGGGGCAACTAAACGAGGCCATTGGGCATCCGGATTTGTCGGAGTCCAGAAATCCAACTGATGTTGATAAATACAATAGGAATAATTTGAGTGGAATGGTTCTATCAACTCACCACGCAGATACATGGAACGTTTGCCCACACCTTGCAGCATGACGTTCAAGTCAAAACCTTTCCATGTCATATTATAAGTGAAACCGAATGTATAACGCGGAAATGCATTACCCAGTATCACACGGTCTTTCTCGTCGATGACACCATCGTTGTTCTGGTCGACATACTTCACATCACCGGGTTGAACGGAAGCTCCTACCGGCAGCGCACTGTTCGCAATCTCATCGTAACTCTGGAACAACCCGTCTGTTTTATAACCGAAATACGAACCTAACGGCTCCCCTTCACGAATCAATTTATACAACTGGTCATTCTGGTCGATACGTTCTTTTCCTCCGAAATCGGTCACTTTATTCTTTGAGTCGGAAATATTGAAATTGAAGTTATGATGGAAGTCGCCGGAATTTAATTTGTAGTTGATAGTTAATTCCCAACCTCTGTTTTTCATTTCGCCAGCATTCTCTTTGGCTGCGGAACCACCATAGATGGACGATACTTCCGGTGTTAACAATATATTAGACGTCTTCTTATCAAAATAGTCTACAGATAAGAATAAATTCCCGTTCAGGAAGGTTGCATCGGCACCGATATTAAAGTTAGCTGATTTTTCCCATGTCAGGAAGGCATTACCGTCTGTATAGCTGGTTCCCGGGACGGATATGCCATTGAATACATAGCCGTTGTTATTCATCTGATAGACAGTCTGGTAAGAATAATTGTCCACATTCTGATTTCCCAGTACACCGTACGATGCTCTCAGTTTCAAATCGCCGATGTTGCTCTTATACGTATCCATAAAGGCTTCTTCAGACAAACGCCAGCCGGCAGAGAACGAAGGAAAGAAACCCCAGCGCTCGTCTTTGGCAAATTTTGAAGAACCGTCATAACGGAAAGAGACATCTCCATAATACTTATCCATATAATTATAGCCTACACGACCAAATACGGAAGTAATACTTGTCTGGTCCGTATCATTGTTCGAGTTTTTGTTATCTTTATTCTGGATGGATTCGTCTGTCGTCGGCAATCCCAGGTCTTCATCCGTGTATTCCCAGGCAATACGGCTTGCTTGTTTTGTGTAAGATTCGTTTGAAACACCGACCAATGCGCTTACGTTATGGACATTATTAAATGTACGGTTAAAATCCAATAAGAATTGTGTACTCAGAGTATAACGCTTTTCATTATAATCTTCAGTCATTGTATTGGAGTGCATGTACAGTACCGGATTCTCCAAATCGGCAGAAGAATACAACGGCACTTTCTTGTCGCGACGATAACGATGATGCTGGGTCAAATCCAGACCTACCAAACCGGTTGCTTTCAAACCATCGATGATCTTAACATCAAGGTTCATACTTCCGATAAAATTGTCTTCGTCTTTCTTCTCATAACCGCCATCCTGCAACAATGCCAACGGATTGTCATCGCCGACTATATCATTGACCAGATATTTGTCGCCTTCCATAAATTTGTAGTAATAATAAGACGGGACACGGGATGAGTTGATGATTGTGTTTCCTGTACCACCGGCCACAGTTCTGTCTTTACGACGGTTATAAGCCATCAAAGATGTCAACTTAAAGCGTCCGTATTCCGTACTCAGATTACTACGGAAGTTATAACGTTCCATACCGAAGCTACCCTGGAAGTTACTCTCCTGGTTATAGTAACTGGCGGATACCATGTAGGTCGTATTTTCACTACCTCCGGATACGTTTATGTTATAGTTCTGTTGGAGACCGGATTTGATGATTTGGTCATACAACCATTCTTCTTCATTACGGTGATCATACAAATCGCGAATCTGGGTGGGTGTGAACTGGGGAGCACTACCCACATTCATATTTGCCTGGTTTCTCAACATGGCGTTTTGCCAGCCTTCGACCGGTGAAAATAAAATATGCGGGTCCTGGATGCCGACCTGTCCATTAAACGCAACAACAGGTTTACTGCCTTTAGAACCCTTTTTAGTCGTTACCAGGATAACACCATTTGCAGAACGGGAACCATAGATGGCTGCACTACCTGCATCTTTCAGGACAGATACATTATCAATATCGTTCGGGTTCAGATTGTTCAGAGTCGATGAACTCGATACCAATCCGTCGATAACGATCAGCGGGTCATTGTTCCCCATCGTACTGACACCACGGATGTTGATGTTCATACTGTTATCGTTCGGATTCGCATTTTTGCTCTGGATAATAAGGTTGGCAGAAGCTCCCTGCAACGCCTGAGTCGCATTGGTTACCGGACGATTTTCAAAAATCTCGCTGTTCACCTGGTCCACAGATCCGGTAATACTCTTACGGGAACGGGTACCATAACCGACAACCACTACTTCGTCCAGTTTCTGTGTGTCTTCTTTCAATATAATACGAAAATCATTTTTCCCTTTCAGAGATATCGATTGCGTCAGATAACCGATAAAAGAAACATCCAGTGTGCCATTTTCCGGAACTTCTAACGAGAAATTACCATTAAAATCAGTAACCGTTCCGTTCGTTGTTCCTGAAACAACGACGTTTGCACCGATAACAGGCTCGCCTGTCTCATCGACAATAACACCTTTTACGTTCTTTACTTTCTGATTGACCGCATTTTGGGAGGGAGAGGTAATGACCAGATAGTCACCTTTTACCGAATAAGTATAGCCTGTACCAGCCAGCACCTGGCTCAATACATCCAATACTTCCGCATTTTTCTGATTAAGCACAACTTTCTTGTTTACATCCAACTGTGTGCCATTATAGGCAATTTTGTACTTGGATGAAGCTTCAATCTTCTGGAATGCTTCCTTTAAAGAAACAGTTCCTTCACTAAAGGATACCTTTTGCGCATTGATCTGCAGGCAACCTGCGATCAAAAAGCTCAGACAATAGGTTCCAATTCGTCTGGATTTGTGTTTGTTCTTCATATGTAATTAAAATAGTTAAACAATTGCACCGATTTGAGTACGTACTCATCTATAATGACAGATGGAAAAAACGTTGCACCCAATCAATCGTAAAACTTTTTCAAATTACATGTGATTTTTTTATTGTTTCCTATTTCAGATAAATACTTTTCCCGTCAATTTTATATTCCAGACCGGGTATCAACTCTTTCAGAAGCATGAATATATTTTCTACCGATTCATTTTTATTAAAATGAACTGTCAGCAGATTCTTATTATAGGCAGATGTCTGCAAATGTATATCCAACCCATATGTACGTTGCAGGATACGGATAATATCAGTGAATGAATAATTATCAAACAGCAAACCTCCCTCACGCCAATCAGAATAATCGGCAGAAACAACTTTTCTCACATCAACGTTCCCGGATTCTATATAATAGACCAATTGTTCATCAGGCACCAGGTGAAAAGTTTTCCCCTCTTCATCCTGCAAACGGACCTGTACAGCCCCTTCTTCAAGCGTAGTCGCGATCTGCCCTATTTCAGGATAAGCGAAAAGATTGAACCGGGTACCCAACACTTCGACATTCAGTGTCCGGGCTTTAACGATAAACGGTTGTTCCGTATTCTTTTCCACCTCAAAATAACCTTCACCTGACAAATAAACCTCACGTCTGTCTCCCACAAATATAGAAGGGTATATCAGTACACTACCGGAATTCAGCCAGACCCGGCTACTGTCAGGCAAAACAATCTGCTCACGTTTTCCGGCAGGAACAAAATGTTCTATCAGCGAAACAGTCGCCAACACATCTTTCACACTGGTTGCCTGCCAATAAAAATAGACGGATGTGGAAAACATAATCAATGGTAAAAGCCATATAGCTGTCAGTTTTACCCAAAACGGCATGATCCGCACATTTTTTGATGCGGATTTTTTCTGTTCCGTAAAACCTAAATTCTTACTCAATATGGAATAAGCCTGCCGGGGACGAGCTTCATTCATTTCCGGAAATCCCATAGTATCCCAAACCGATTGCAATGCCTCATCAACTTCCGGTCTGTCTTCTTTTTTCAATAGCCGTCGATGTATCTTCCAGTTCATCTCCTCCGGGAGATCATGGTGAAAGAAATAATCAACTATTTTTTTTATATAACTCATTTCTCCTTTACGATTATATTATAAAGACTACTCTCATGCTATTCACCCCTAATTTTTTAACACAAATAAAGTATCAATAGGTATAATAAGATTTTTCTTAACTCTTTTAACGCCAGATTCAAGTGATTCTCTACCGTCTTCTTGCTCAGATCCAATTTCTCTGCGATCTCTGCATTCGATAATCCCGCTTCACGGCTCAGCTGATAAATCAGTTTACGCTGAGGCGGCATATTTGCCACCACCATGTCTATCAAAAGTTGTAAATCTTTTGCTATCAGATCTTCGTCCGGTGAGTCATGAGCCTCTTCCTCAAAAGGCTTTTCATTCAACCTTTCTATACGTATTTGCCGGGCTTCCAAAAAATTAAATGTAGTATTTTTAGATAAAATGAACAGATAAGCTCCCAAATTCCTGACATCGGCAAACATACTGCGACTTCCCCACACTTTTGAAAAAACCTCCTGGGTAATATCTTCCGCATCTTGTTGCGATTTAACCAAGCCGTATACAAAATTGTGGACTTTAGGATAATAGTGCATGAATATTGCCTGAAAAGCATCTTGGCTTCCCTGGACCAGTTCCTTCACTAATAGTTCCTCGTTGATAGATTTCGTTAGCATAGCAGCAAATATACGAAGCTAATATTTAAATCAAAACGAACACTGATAATTTGTTTCGTCTAAGTTGATCTTAAAGGGCATTTAAGGTATTTCATAGAACGGAACTACCCACATTGTAACTTGTAATGGGCTTTATTCCCCATTGCAATGGGGAAAAATCCCCACTTCAATAAAAATAGTGGGGAATAATATTGAGAGAACAAATCGACAAATTAATAATGAATCATCCCAAGCATTTTACTTCTGGAAAGCAGACATGCTCCTAATGCACCTGCACGCTCTCCTAACTTGGAAACTTTGATCTCAGTATCCTGAGAAACCAGATTCAGTGAATATTTCCGTATCGCACTTTTAATCGGCAGACTGATATATTCGCTGGTCAAAGACAAAGTTCCACCGAGTACCACCAGCTCCGGATTGAAAATATTCATAAGTCCGGCAATTCCACGGCCCAGCTTCTCACCCATTTCTTCCAGGATTTCGATGCAAAGCACATCTTCCTTCTGGATTGCCTCTATCATATCGGCCATTTTTATCTTCTCTTTTTTCTCTATTTTCTCAGCGAGAATAGTACTGCTGCCTTCACGGTAACGTTCCAGCAACTTACGATGCAAGGCAGAACCGGATGCTTCGGTTTCAATACATCCCTTTTTACCGCAATGGCACAGAATTTCGTTATCAAAGAAACAGAAATGCCCGAATTCACCGGAAAAACCGGACTTACCATAATACAGTTCACCGTTTATAAAGATGGAAAGTCCTAATCCCCATCCCATATTAATGAACAATATATTTTTTTCACCCTTTACGACACCCTGCATATATTCACCATACATCATTGCGCGGGTATCATTTTCTATATAAATTTTTATCTTAATACGTTCTTCCAGAATCTGGGACAACGGTTTTTCTTCGAAATAGAAAATACTGTAGCTATAACCGGACACAGGGTTGACACGCCCGGAAATATTAACGCCTACCGCCAGCACTTTTTCACGCGGAACGCTTAGTCGGTCGATGAAGTCATTAATCAAATTGCATAGCATCTCCAGTGCCTCCGGTGTATTCTCCAATGAATACGGGATATTTTCTTCTATACGCAGCTTGTCTCCTTTGAAATCGACCGCTGCGATATTAATTTTACTCCGGAAAACATCCACTCCGACAAAATAACCGGAAACCGGATTCAAACCATAGATATTCGGCTTGCGTCCTCCGTTTGTCTCCTGTTTTCCAAAATCCAGGATATAACCGTCATCCAGTAATTCTCCTACCAATTTCGTTACGGTAGGAATACTCAAATCCATTTCCTTGCATAACTCTGCAATTGTGGCATCGCCATTGGCTATATAATAATGTATAATCTTCTTTTTTAATAATGCACTACGATTGCTATCGGCCGTGATAAGGAATTTTGTATTCATGGTGTTCTTTTTTGTCTACTGTAAATTTGAATAAACAAAAGTAGATAAATATTCTTCAAATAGTCCTCTGAGTAAATAAAAAAAATCGACAATAAACGTCCATATAAGACCCATCCATAAGCCAAAGATGACACTTACTTTCAAAAACAAGGTTTCCTTTTAAATAAAAAAATAGAGAATATCATAGTCTTTTAAGAACTAAGATACAAAAAGAGAGTGTTTTGGCATATTAACAGAGATCTCCGGCATCCTCATAGCAGATTCATTAAAAAGTCGAAAATCATAAGTTTATTTTAATTCATCTTATTATAATGAAAAAGTAAGCCATAGTTCATACAAGACTCAGGTTCATTACAATGAATAACTTCCTTCACCTGTAACCAGACTGATGATATCTCGTAATTAAAAATATCATTTAGATCGCTAATATCCAACCCTTTGAGCATAAACAGATCATATTTATTTTTCTCATTCATACATATCACTTTAATAAAGATATAAAATTAGCATATTATCAAAGTAGGAACTAGGTACCAAAAAAACTCTTTTTCATTGTCAGCTCACAATACCATTTTTCGCTCTTTTTTTAAATACTGCGCAAATATAAATAAATATTTTTAGTAATACGCTCCGCGAATGGAAAATTATTTCATATATATCACAGAAAAGATCCATTTAGAGGGCATTCTTCAAATGAAACAATCTGTAATACAAAACTTTCCTAATTCCGCAAAACACATAATATCGCATATAAACAATGATATACAAGATATAGACACATATATCATATTTATAAAAAACATATAAGCTTCATTCAACACCTGAGTCTTGTATGAACTCTGGCGTACCCTTATCCTACTCTTTCCCATTCAATTATATCCTAAAGTCGGAAAACATTTCAGATTCTCTATCGAATTAAAATAAAAATATGTATCACCTAAAAATCAATGCTTATGAAAATCAGATGAATCTACCCGAATGCTACTAAACGTACATTGAATGCAAATGCTCCCACGGCTAAAAAACTGCCGTATTAATCGATTTATTTTAAAACAAAAGGATTATTGCATTACTCCTTTATACGATACAAACAAAAATAACATCATTATGAAGAAGAATCTTTTTATTCTAATACTATTCTCTCTTTTACCGGTTATTACATGGGCTCAAGAGAGTATAAGTGTTAAAGGGGTTGTCTTTGATAACCTAAATATGACCGTGCCAGGTGCTTCCGTAGTTGAAAAAGGAACACAAAACGGAACCGTAACGGATATGGATGGTAATTTCACTCTACAAGCGAAAAAAGGATCTAAACTCGTAGTTTCCTTCATCGGATACAAAACGGTTGAAATTACGGCGACAGATAAACAAGTATTAAAAATCATTCTTAATGAAGATAGTCAAACATTGGATGAAGTCGTTGTTACCGGTTACTCCGGAACTCAGCTACGTTCCAAAACGACTAATTCCATAGCAAAAGTCAAACAAGAAACATTAAATGTCGGTTTGTTCTCCAATCCGGCGCAAGCACTTTCCGGAGCTGTCTCCGGATTAAAAGTAATCCAATCATCAGGAAGTCCGGGAGCCGCTCCGACAATCGTCCTCCGTGGTGGTACTAACCTCGATGGAACAGGATCTCCTTTAGTTATTGTCGACGGACAATTGCGTGACGGCTTAAATGACATAAACCCGGAAGACATAGAATCAATGGAGGTTATGAAAGATGCGGGAGCAACTGCCATTTACGGAGCACGTGCCAGTAACGGTGTAATTCTCGTCACAACTAAAAAAGGGAAGGCCGGACACCGGGAAATAAACTTTAAGGCTAAAGTCGGTTTAAACTATGCTTATATGCCTTATGAGTTTTTAAATGGAGGCGAATATATCTCGGCTTTACGCCAAGCCGTCTATAATGCGGGTAATCTCTTTACCGACAAAAATGGAACTGTAAAAGGCTACGGCCCTTATTCAGGCGGTTCATTGGAAGGGGCACAACCTTATGGTACCGGTAACGTATATGGAAAATCAGTGTACAGTCCTATGTTTTTAAGTAACGAGAACGCTAACCTTCTGGAAAAAGGATGGCAAAAAATGACAGACCCGATCACCGGAAAAGAAATTATTTACAAAGACACGGACCTTGCCAGTTATAACCTGAACAACCCGTCTCTCACTCAGGATTATAACATAAATATGTCCGGAGGAAATGATCGCGCTACTTATTATGCAGGTCTGGGATACAATCATCAGGAAGCCGTCCCTATTAATACTTACTACGAACGGTATTCATTTGTAACTAATGCAAGTTACAAAATTGCAGATTGGCTAACATCCAAATCTTCTCTGAATTACAACCGTGCAAACTGGAAAAACATGCCGGGATCAAACGGGTCGGAAGCAAACTATTTCGGTCGTATCATGTCTTTACCTCCTACGGTTATTTTTGAGGATGAAGAAGGCAACATGCAATTAGGACCGGGAACCGCTGACGGAAACCAGTCCTATCAACCGGAAAAATGGGAGAATTTTAACCAGTCCGACAAGTTCACGATGGTACAGGCATTTCAGGTTGACCTAATGAAAGGATTAACACTCAACGCATCCGCCAATTGGTATTACGCCGAGCAATTAACAGAATCTTTTACAAAAGATTACGAGAAAACTCCTGGGGTATTCGACCGTACACGCAGCAGCAAAGCTGATTACAGCCGTGATTTCAGACAAACTTACAATGCCGTCCTAAATTTCACACGAACTTTTGCGCGTGATCATAACGTTGATTTAATGCTGGGTACCGAATATTATGATAAATACTACCGGTATTACAAAGCGGAAGGACAGGGTGCACCGACAGATGACTTTGGAGATTTAGGACTTACAGATAAAGGCGAAAACAAACGTACAATAGATTCAGAACATAAACAGCTGAGAATACTTTCTTTCTTCGGACGTTTAAATTATGATTTTAAGAACAAATATCTACTTTCAGCTATTTTCCGCCGTGACGGTTATTCTTCTTTACTGGGAGACAACCGCTGGGGATTCTTCCCAGGCGTTTCGGCCGGTTGGATATTTGGACGTGAAGATTTTGTAAAAGACAATTTGCCAGTCCTTTCCTTTGGTAAATTACGCATGAGTTATGGTATCAACGGAAATGCCTCCGGTATCGGAGAGTATACGCTGCAAGGCTCTTACAACACGCAGACGTACAATGGCAACATCGGTTACCTGATAGGAAGTTTACCTAATGCCGGATTACGCTGGGAAAAGACAGCGACATTTGAAGCAGGTCTCGATATGAGCTTTTTTGAAAACAGGCTGACAACCAATTTTACTTATTACAACCGCCTGACTTCCGATAAATATGCCAATCTGAGCTTCCCGACTTCAACCGGTTTCTCCTCTGTAACCAACAACAACGGGGAATTACGTAATCAAGGTCTTGAAATTGAATTATCCGGAAAAATATTCGAGAACAAAGACTGGTCATGGACTGCCAGCGGTAATATTTCATTCAACAAAAATAAAATCGTATCGTTGCCTTATAATAATCTGGAAAGAAACAGACAAGATGCATTCGAAATCTATTCCGGTAATAAACTGCCAGACGGTTCATATGAAAAAATCTGGGTCGGAGGCTATCAGGAAGGATATGAACCTAATGTTCTGTATATGTATAAAGCCGAAGATATTTACAAATCGAAAGACGAAATTCCAACCAACCTGGTTGACAAACACCTGGGAGACAAGACTCTCTATGGAACAGGAGTATGGGATAACCTTAGCGCAAACGAACAAAACGGTACCAGCAACCTACCGATCCAACCGGGTGATGTTAAATGGAAAGATGTAAACGGCGATGGTGTAATCGACCAGTACGATAGAGTAAAAGTCGGAAATACGGATCCGCATTGGACAGGCGGCTTCAATACAACCTTGCGCTGGAAAGGATTACAACTGTATGCCCGCTTTGACTTTGCCCTCGACTTCTGGATTTATGAGAACTCTGCCCAAAGTAAAACACCTTGGTATATGGGCTGTATGCAAGGCTCTTACAATGTACCGGCCGAATTATACTACGACACATGGTCGGAAGACAATCCCAATGCAAAATATCCGCGTTTCCTTTGGGCAGACCAGTTAGGAAAAGGCAATTATAACACAGCGTCCACCCTTTTCGCCTATAAAGGGAATTATCTTGCCATACGTGAATTGTCGTTAAGTTATTCGCTGCCTAAAACATGGACGGATATGGCTAAAATGCAACAAGCGTCTGTCTCTATCACAGGACAAAATCTCGGATATCTGACCGGAGCCAAGAATGTGGCAACACCTGAAGTGGCGGCCAACGGCCAGGCTGGATCCGGTTATGCCCTGCCCCGCTCAGTTTTATTTGGGATAAATGTTACTTTCTAATTCAATAGCAATAAATAATTTAAAGTATACACAATATGAATATCTTAAAATCAACAATACGATTCGGTGTTCTGGCAACAACAGTTTATCTGTGTAGCGCTTGTGATGCGCTTGACTTGTCGCCTATCGACTATTACGGTAGTTCGAATTACTGGACAAAGCCGGAGCATATCATAGGATATATGGACGGACTTCATAAAAACCTGCGTGACAAAACATACCAGCACCAGTTTATTTTCGGTGAAGTCCGCGGTGGTTCCAATGTGGAAACATTAGCCATAGATGGCACCAGTGTATCCGACCAGGGACTGAAACTACAGAAACTTTCAGCCGTGACTTCAGGCGTGAGCAAATGGGGAGAATTATATGGTCTCATAGCTAATATCAATATTTTCCTTCAAAATACGAAAGAAGCCACTTATATGTCGGATGCCGACAAGGCTTATTACCTGGGCCAGGCCTACGGCTTGCGGGCTTTCCACTATTTCGACTTATACAGGACTTACGGAACAGCCCCGTTGCAGCTGGACCCGAACAAAGTTGTAAACGGAAATTTCAATCCGGAAGAATTATACGAAGGCCGTGCAAGTGGTTCCGCCATGATAGCACAAATCAAATCAGACCTCGAAGAATCATTGAAATATTTCGGAGACAACAATTCCTTCGACCCATCCAACAGAAGCAACAAGAAAGCCTATTGGTCAAAGGCGGCTACCGAATGTCTGATGGGAGAAGTATATCTCTGGAATGCAAAAGTGTCGACCGATGACAATCAGGCCAACGAAGCAGATCTGGCAATAGCCAAAAATCATTTATTGAATGTTGTCAACAATTACGGTTTGTCGTTGCAAGAGGATTTTACCAATGTATTTTCCTCTACAAATAAAGGTAATTCCGAAATCATTATGGCTGTACGATACACTGAAGGTGAAGCGACTAACAGTTATACCAGTTTCATGTACAATTATCAAACCGGACAATTCAAAACAATCGGTTATAATAGCGAAGATGGTGTTCTGATGGGCGATACGCTTCAGGTTGGGACCACCGCGCAACAACGCCATGAGTTTAAAAAAGAAATGTTCCTGAAATATGATAAAGCAGACAGTCGTCGCGATGCTACATTTCTGGCAGCTTATTATCAGGTTTCCAACGAACATCCAAACGGAGAACTGGCCGGTACTTTCTTAAGGAAAATAATGGGACATTTCAATGTAAGCACTAACCAGTACGTATGGGATGCGGATGCTGTTATTTACCGTTTACCTCTCGTCTACCTGATGCTTGCCGAAATTGAGAATATGCAGAATGGCGATGTGGCTAAATATATCAATATGATTCGCGAACGCGCGTATGGTAATAATTGGAATATTAGCAAGTACGGTTATGTAAATGCAGATTTCACAACGAACGAACTGGCAATCCTCAACGAAAAAGATAAAGAATTCGTTGGAGAAGGACAACGTTGGTGGGATGTACGGCGTATGACCCTCACCAAAGGAGGTAAACATTTAGTATTCTGTAAAGAAGGGAGCATCGGAACAACCGAGCCTATCCTTAGCGAAGCAGAGTCATATAAAGTGCTTTGGCCCATTGAAACAGAAATGTTGAACAAAGACCCCAAGCTGGTTCAAACACCAGGTTACGAATAATCTATTTCATCTAACTGTTACCTGTAAACCGACCTGTTTTTATCGACAGCCGGCTTACAGGTAACTTTATACACCATCTAGCACAAATTATTTCATATCGCCACAGAAATTATTAAATTATTTTATTTACATTTGCCTCATATTTAAAATAGCACACATAACAATTATTAAATACTGCGTACCATGGAAAAGATTAAAGGTCTGATTGATGCCCCTTTTACTCCGTTTTATGAAAATGGAGAAGTGAATTACGAACCTATTGAAGCCTATGCCAAACTTTTAGCCAACAACGGTTTGAAAGGTGTTTTCATCAACGGCTCATCGGGCGAAGGCTATATGCTGACGGAAGAAGAGCGTATTAAACTGGCCGAAAGATGGATGGAAGTTGTGCCGGAAGGATTCAAAGTAATCGTACATGTAGGTAGTACTTGTGTAAAGACCAGCCGTAACCTGGCTGCCCACGCACAAAAGATCGGAGCATGGGGGATAGGTGCCATGGCTTCTCCGTTCCCTAAAGTAAACCGTGTGGAAGAACTGGTGAAATATTGCGAAGAAATTGCTTGCGGGGCACCGGAGCTGCCTTTCTATTATTATCATATCCCGGCATTCAACGGCGCATTCCTTTCAATGGTAGATTTCTTAAAGACCGTAGACGGACGCATCCCTAATTTCGCAGGAATCAAATATACCTATGAAAGCCTTTACGAATATAACCAGTGCAGGTTATATAAAGACGGCAAATTCGACATGCTTCACGGACAGGACGAGACTATTCTGCCCTGCCTGGCTATGGGCGGTGCACAGGGCGGCATCGGCGGAACAACCAATTATAACGGCAAGGAGCTGGTCGGCATCATCACGGCCTGGGAAGCCGGAGATCTGGAAACAGCCCGCGAAAAACAAAACTTCTCACAGGATGTGATTAACGTAATCTGCCATTACCGCGGAAACATCGTAGGAGGCAAGCGTATCATGAAACTGATTGGTCTGGACCTGGGCAAAAACCGTACACCGTTCCAGAATATGACCGATGCCGAAGAAGCTGCCATGAAAGCAGAACTGGAAGCCATCAACTTCTTTGAAAGATGTAACAAATTCTAACGACTATGGAAGCAAAGACAAACATATCCCAACCGGCAGAATATCTGGGTTACTGGGAAGAAACATACAAAAACGACCTCCTGAACGATGTCATGCCTTTCTGGCTGAAATACGGCATCGACAAAGAGAACGGCGGTTATTTCACCTGCCTCAACCGGGACGGTTCCCTGATGGATTCGAACAAATCGGTCTGGTTTCAGGGACGTTTCGCTTTCATCCTGGCCTATGCCTACAACCATATAGAGAAACGTGAAGAATGGTTGCAGGTTTGTAAAAACGGCATTGATTTCATCGAGAAATATTGTTTCGACACAGATGGCCGCATGTTTTATGAAGTGACGGCAACCGGCGTTCCGGTCCGCAAAAGAAGATATGTCTTTTCCGAAACATTTGCCGCTATTGCCATGGCGCAATATTCCATCGCATCGGGAGACAAAAGCTATGCAGAGAAAGCAGTCAGCCTCTTCAAACAAGTCCTTCACTATAAAAACACACCGGGATTGCTTGAACCTAAATTCCGAGAAGGCTTTATCGCCAAAGGACATTCCTTATGCATGATACTGATTGATACGGCCGCCCGTATCCGCGAAGCTATCGACGATGAAATACTGACAAAACAGATAGACGAGTCCATCAACGAACTCCGCCGCGACTTCATGAAGCCGGAATTCAAAACAATCCTCGAAACAGTCGGGCCGAATGGCGAATTCATCGACTCCATCCCCGGGCGAACCATCAATCCGGGCCATTCCATCGAGACAGCCTGGTTTATCCTGGAAGAAGCCAAGTACCGCAACTGGGACCCGGAATTGAAAGAAATGGGACTGACTATCCTCAACTGGGCCTGGGAATGGGGCTGGGACAAAACATACGGTGGAATCACTTATTTCAAAGACTGCAAGAACCTTCCCCAGCAGGAATACTGGCACGATATGAAATTCTGGTGGCCGCAATGCGAAGCCATCATCGCCACACTTTATGCCTATGAAGCTACCGGTGACAAGAAATACCTTGAAATGCACCGGATGATTAATGAATACACATACGCCCGTTTCCCGGACAGGGAATATGGAGAATGGTACGGCTATTTCCATTATGACGGGACATTGTCACAGCCGGCCAAAGGTAATATGTATAAAGGCCCGTTCCACATCCCCCGGATGCTTCTGAAATGTAACCTGCTTTGTAAAGAAATGCTTTCAAAATAAACGATATGAGCAATAAGAAAATCTATCCCTGGGTAGTTGTCGGCCTGTTGTGGGGCGTAGCCTTACTGAACTATATGGACCGGCAAATGCTCTCCACCATGAAAGACGCGATGATGATAGACATCACCGAACTGGAATCGGCAGCCAACTTCGGGCGCCTCATGGCCGTGTTCCTGTGGATATACGGATTCATGAGCCCTGTAGCGGGAATGATAGCCGACAGGGTAAACCGCAAATGGTTAATCGTCGGCAGCCTGTTCGTCTGGTCGTTCGTCACGCTGATGATGGGTTATTGCACCACTTTCAACCAGATTTATTTCCTGCGCGCCCTCATGGGGGTAAGCGAAGCCTTGTATATCCCGGCAGGATTGTCGCTGATAACCGATTACCACCAGGGGAAAACACGTTCGCTGGCAGTAGGCATCCACATGACCGGCCTTTACACCGGACAGGCTTTAGGCGGTTTCGGTGCGACAGTGGCAAGCGCCTTTACCTGGGAAACGACTTTCCACTGGTTCGGGATTGTCGGTATTGCATACAGTGTGATTCTTATTCTGTTCCTGAAAGATAAAAAAGACCATATCGTTCATAAAATCAAAGAGGCGGGCGCTGCCGTCGAGAATCCGGTGAAAGGGGCTCTCAAAGGGATGGGCATGTTGTTTACGAACATCTCTTTCTGGATTATCCTGCTTTATTTTGCAACACCGAGTCTACCGGGCTGGGCTACCAAGAACTGGTTACCGACATTATTCTCCGAAAATCTGTCAATCGACATGTCGGAAGCAGGCCCGTTATCAACGATTACAATCGCTTTATCTTCGTTTATCGGAGTCATTGCAGGCGGTATCTTATCCGATAAATGGATACAGACCAACGTACGAGGCCGTGTTTATACCGGAGCTATCGGACTGGCATTGACCATTCCATCGCTCTTATTGCTCGGTTTCGGACATAACTTCCTGATGATTGTCGGCGGAGGCTTGTGTTTCGGTATCGGTTTCGGTATCTTTGATGCCAATAATATGCCGATTCTCTGCCAGTTCATCTCACCACGTTACCGGGCAACGGCTTACGGTATCATGAACATGACCGGTGTATTTGCCGGGGCAACTATTACAGACCTGTTGGGCAGGTCGACAGATGCCGGCAACCTGGGGCACGACTTTGCCATGCTGGCAGGGCTCGTCGCAATCGCTTTACTCATTCAGATTTGTTTCCTTCGACCGAAAGTGGCAAACATGACGGATTAGTTGAAAATAATATGATTATATTTGACTCAGTATTTAACAAACAACACATATAGAACAATCACCATGAAAAAAAGCATCTTTTATCTCTGTCTTCTATTCATCGCACAAACCGCCTTTGCAGCAGACAGCTTGTACGTAAGGGAACAGCAGATTCCTATTCTGATAGACCGTACGGACAATGTACTGTTGGAAATGCGTATTCCCGCTCAGAAGGGAGATGTATTAAATAACTTCACACTCCAATTCGGAGAAGAGACGAACCTGTCTGACATAAAATCCGTACGGTTATTCTATAGCGGCACGGAAGCACCGTCCAGGGAAGGCACGCACTTCAACCCGGTGACATACGTTACCAGTTACACACCGGGTAAGACACGCGCCGCGAACCCTTCTTATTCTGTCAAACAAGATGAAGTTACCACCCCGGCAAAGACAATCAGGCTGTCTTCCAAACAGCCGATGGTAAAAGGCCCCAACTACTTCTGGGTAAGCATCGAAATGAAACCGGAGACCTCTTTATTGTCGAGAGTATCCTTCACGATGCCGGAGGCCACCATCAATAACAAACCCGCAGCCATCGAATGGAAAGGGAAAGCAGAAGCACCCCGCCGCGTAGGTGTCGGTGTACGCCAGGCAGGCGACGACGGCTCGGCTGCCTTCCGTATCCCGGGACTGGTTACGACCAACAACGGCACGCTTCTCGGCGTTTACGATATCCGTTACAACAGCAGTGTCGACTTGCAGGAAATGGTCGACATAGGCGTGAGCCGCAGTACGGACAAGGGACAAACCTGGGAGCCGATGCAGGTAGCCATGACTTTCGGTGAGACCGGTGGCCTGCCTCATGCACAAAACGGCGTAGGTGACCCGTCCATCCTGGTAGACGAAAAGACAAACACCATCTGGATTGTTGCTGCCTGGACTCACGGAATGGGTAACGGACGCGCCTGGTGGAACTCTATGCCGGGCATGACTCCCGATGAAACGGCCCAACTGATGCTTGTCAAGAGCGAAGACGACGGAAAGACCTGGAGCGAACCTATCAACATTACTTCGCAGGTGAAAGACCCTTCCTGGTACTTCCTGTTGCAGGGCCCGGGACGCGGCATCACCATGCAGGACGGCACACTGGTTTTCCCCATCCAGTTCATCGACGCGACGCGTGTACCGAATGCCGGTGTAATGTACAGCAAAGACCGCGGTCAAACCTGGCATCTGCATAACCTGGCACGCACCAATACGACCGAAGCACAAGTGGTAGAAGTAGAGCCGGGTGTATTGATGCTCAACATGCGCGATAACCGTGGCGGCAGCCGTGCCGTAGCCGTTACCAAAGACCTGGGCAAGACCTGGACCGAGCATCCTTCAAGCCGCAGTGCCTTGCAGGAACCGGTTTGTATGGCAAGCCTCATCAAAGTGGATGTGGAAGACAACATCACCGGAAAGAAACTGTTATTGTTCTCCAATCCGAACACCACGAAAGGGCGCAACCATATCACGATTAAAGCCAGTCTCGACGGTGGCCTGACCTGGCCGGCAGAACATCAGGTATTACTGGACGAAGCCGAAGGATGGGGATACACCTGTCTGTCTATGATCGACAAGGAAACAGTCGGTATCTTCTACGAGTCAAGTGTAGCGCACATGACCTTCCAGGCTATCAAGCTAACAGACCTGATTAAATAAATACGATGAAACAAAAACTGTTCATAACACTTATACTATGTGTATGGATACCGATGGCCTATGCTGCCGGTATCCCGCACTTGCTTCCCTGGCCGCAACAGGTAGACTGGAACAGGCAAACATTCTCCGAAAAAGAAATCGCCCTCCAGGCAGAAGGGAATACGGAACAGATAGTTACAGCCTGGTTGCAGGAGAATAACATCAGCATCAACCCCGCCAGCAAATATAAACTACAGGTAAAACTTGTAAAAGAATTGCCGGAAGCAAAACTGAACGCAAACGAAGCCTATAAACTACAGGTATCCTCCCAGGGCATCATCATCGAGGCCACCACGGAACAGGGAGTATATTGGGCTATCCAAACCCTCCGCCAGCTAACGGAAAAGAAAGGGGACAGAGCCTATATCACCGGATGCCGGATTACAGACTGGCCTGCCTTCCGTATCCGCGGATTCATGCAGGACGTAGGTCGCAGTTATATCTCCCTGGAAGAACTGAAACGGGAAATAGCCATTTTATCCCGTTACAAAATCAATGTTTTCCACTGGCATCTCACCGAGAACCAGTCCTGGCGTCTGGAAAGCAAAGTCTTTCCGATGATAAACGACAGCATCAATACAACCCGCATGCCGGGCAAATATTATACCCAGGAAGAGGCAAAGGAACTTGTTGAATTCTGCAAACAACACCAGGTGATGCTGATACCCGAACTCGACATGCCCGGCACAGTGCCGCTTTCATACGTACCTTCCACCACGACATGCAAAGTCCGGAAGGAATGAAAATACTGAAACAGCTCATAGAAGAAGCCTGCGAAACATTCGATACGCCTTATCTGCATATCGGGACCGACGAAGTGGAGTTCACCAACCCCCGGTTTGTGCCGGAGATGGTCGCATTCGTCCGGTCGAAAGGCAAAAAAGCAATCTCCTGGAACCCAGGATGGCATTACCAACCGGGGGAAATAGATATGACACACCTGTGGAGTTACCGGGGAAAAACCCAACCGGGAATACCGGCCATCGACTCCCGTTTCCATTATCTGAACCATTTCGATACCTTTGCCGACATCCGTGCTTTATACAACAGTACCGTCTACGGGCATACCGAAGGCAGCGATGATATGGCAGGCGTCATCCTGGCTGTCTGGAACGACCGTCTGGTACAACCGGAAGAAAACATGATACGGGAAAACCACCTGTATCCCAACATGCTCGCCATAGCCGACCGTGCCTGGCGGGGAGGAGGCTACGAATACTTCGATAAAGAAGGGACAAACCTGCCTTCCGAAGACAGCCGCGCATACACTTCCTTTGCCGAATTCGAACAACGAATGCTCTGGCATAAAGAGCATCATTTCAAAGGATACCCATTTTCATACGTAAAACAGACAAACGTGAAATGGCGCATCACCGATGCATTCCCCAACAACGGCGACCTGAATAGCGTGTTCCCACCTGAAACGGCCTTGCAAAACAGCTATACCTATGACGGGAAAACCTACGAAACAAACGAAACTATCGGTGCCGGAATCTATCTGCGCCACGTATGGGGCACACTCGTTCCCGGCTTTTACAAAGACCCGAAAGAAAACCATACCGCTTATGCCTGGACCTGGGTATATTCGCCCAAAGACCAGGAAGCTGGTGCCTGGATAGAATTCCAGAACTACGGCCGTTCGGAAATGGACCTGGCGCCACCGCAGGGCAAGTGGGACTACAAAGGCAGCCGCGTATGGCTGAACGACCGGGAACTGCTTCCGCCGGAATGGACTGCGACACATACCGTAAAATCGAATGAAACCGCGCTGGGGAATGAGAACTGTGTTGCCAGGGAACCACTCAGGGTACACCTGCAAAAGGGATGGAACAAGGTTTTCCTGAAACTTCCCGTCGGAAAGTTCACGCTTCCCGAAGTCAGGCTGAACAAATGGATGTTCACATTCGTCTTTGTCACCCCTGACGGTGAAAAGGCGGTCGACGGCCTGGTCTATTCACCGGATAAAAAGAAATAAACAGACTATCATACAATGAAAAAAACTCTTTTACTATTATGCCTGTTACTTTGCACAACTGCCTACGGTCAGAATAAGATTAAGGTAGCTTGTGTAGGTAATAGCGTGACATACGGCGCAGGCATAGAGAACCGGGAGGTCAATTCTTATCCGGCTCAACTGCAACGCATGCTGGGAGACGGCTACGAAGTGGTGAATTTCGGTAAAAGCGGTGCCACGCTGCTCAACAAAGGACATCGCCCTTACTGCGAGCAGGAAGAATACAAAGCGGCACTCGACTTTGCCGGCGACAGGGTAGTCATCCACCTCGGACTCAACGATACCGACCCGCGCAACTGGCCTAACTACCGGGATAATTTCGTGAAAGACTACCTTTCCCTGATAGCGTCGTTCCGCGAAGCTAATCCGGATTGCCGGATATGGATTTGCCGGATGACACCCATCTCACACCGGCATCCGCGTTTCAAATCAGGTACCCGCGACTGGTACTGGATGGAGCAGGAGACAATCGAAGAAATTGCCCGGCTGGCCAACACCGGACTGATCGACTTGCAGGAAGGCCTGTACAACCGCCCGGACCTGTTACCCGATGCCCTTCATCCGAACACGGAAGGAGCCGGTATCCTCGCCCAAACGGTTTACGGGGAACTGACCGGCAACTACGGAGGTCTCCGTATGCCTGCCACTTACTCCGACAATATGGTCTTACAGCGGGAAAAACCTTTACTCATCTCCGGGACTGCCAATGCCGGCGAGAAAGTAACCGTGCAAATTGCCGGACAAAAGAAAGAGTCTGTAACCGCCTCCAACGGCAAATGGTCTGTCACGCTCGCCCCGTTACAGGCAGGAGGTCCTTATGAACTGACCATCGAAGCCTCGCCCGCCACAGAAAAGAAAAGCAAAAAGAAACTACCGGTTTCACAAAAACTGACCTATAAAGAGGTACTGGTCGGCGAAGTATGGCTCTGTTCCGGGCAGTCCAACATGGCTTTCCGAGTAGACGAACTGGCAGACAGCCAGCGTAAGGAACTACTCGAATATGCGGGCAGACAGCCACAAATACGTCTTTTCAATATGCAGCCCCGTTGGTATACAAATGCGGTGGAATGGGACATTTCTGTCATGGATTCCCTCAACCGCCTGCAATATTACCACGATACCCGGTGGACACCATGCAACGAACAGACAGCCGATAAGTTCTCGGCCGTAGCCTTTGCCTTCGGACGGATGTTATCGGACAGCCTGCAAGTTCCGGTCGGACTCGTCCTGAATGCCATAGGGGGGTCGGGCACCGAAGCCTGGATAGACCGGAAAACACTGGAATTCGAATTTACCGATATACTGTATAACTGGACACAGAACGACTTTATCCAGGACTGGGTACGCGGTCGTGCGGTTCTCAACACGAAGAAATCATCCGACAAACTGCAACGCCATCCGTATGAGCCTTGCTATCTATACGAAACGGGAATCCAACCATTGCAGCAATATCCGATCAAAGGAGTCATCTGGTACCAGGGCGAATCGAATGCCCAAAATATCGAAACGCACGAACGTTTGTTCCCGTTGCTGGTGGAAAGCTGGCGCAAAAACTGGGGAGAAGAGTTTCCGTTCTATTACGTTCAGCTATCGAGCATCGACCGTCCGAGCTGGACCTGGTTCCGCAACAGCCAACGTGAACTGATGGAGACGATTCCGAACAGCGGCATGGCCGTCAGCAGCGACCGGGGAGATTCATTGAATGTGCATCCGAGATACAAACGCGAAATAGGGGAACGCTTGGCCCGTTGGGCACTCAACAAGACATACGGACATCCACTCACTCCGTCTGGTCCTTTATTCCGTTCAGTCGAATTCAGGGACAACGCCGCCTACATCACCTTCGATTACGCCAATGGCCTGCACACCTCCGACGGACAGCCGATACGCACATTCGAAATAGCGGAACACGACGGACTATTCTTCCCCGCCCAGGCCGAAATAATCGATGGAAAGGTGAAAATCCGCAGTGAGAAGGTTACGAATCCGAAGCTGGTCCGCTACGGCTGGCAACCATTCACCCGTGCCAACCTGGTCAACAGCGATGAACTCCCGGCTTCAATATTCAGAACAAAGAAACAATAGTATCATGTACAACAAATCCATATTAACCGGATGTCTTCTCCTGCTGGCAGTCATGTTAGCCGGATGCAGTCAGCCACCAACATCTAAACCGAATCATATGATTACCTGTACCTGGAATAAACTACCCGATTTGCCGGGCATGGCAGACACCGCCTCATTAGGGGTTTCAGCCCCTTTTGTCGGCATCAGTAACGGAATGCTACTGGTTGCCGGCGGTTGCAACTTCCCCGACAAACCGGTCACCGAGGGAGGAGCCAAACGATATTACAGCGATATATTCGCCCTCGACCTTTCAGACAAAAACGCCCAATGGCAGAAAGCCGGCAACCTGCCTCTTCCTGTTGCCTACGGAGCCTCCGTCACGACACCGGAAGGTATCGTCTGCATAGGGGGAAACAACAGCACCGATTTTTTAGCCGATGTCTATCTGCTGTCCATGTCCAGGTCCGATGAAAAGGCACATATTTGCAAATTGGATACACTTCCCGTATCGATGGATAATCTTTCTGCGGCCTATATCGACCACACGATATATGTAGCCGGAGGAAATGAGAACGGGAAACCCGGCCATAGCTTCTATTCAATGAAACTGAACAAAAACCTCGATGGAAACTGGGAAAAACTGCCGGACTTCCCCGGTCAGACGCGCCTTCAACCGGTCTTAGCCGCCCAACAGTCGGCCGACGGAGTACGTATTTACCTGTCGAGCGGCTTTCAGCCTGTTTCCAAGGATGCGTATGGAAAGGATGTGGATGCAATTGTCTCTTCAGATATGCTCTCATACCATCCGGCTACAAAAAGTTGGACTACGGAGACTAAATTGCCTTCAGTCAAAGGCCAAGTCTGGCGTACCTTCACCGGAGGCTGCGCAGTAGCTTACGGCGACAGTTCAATCCTACTTATGGGCGGCGTCAACTACGGCCGTTTCTTAACAGCCCTCAACCGTTCCATCTATATGGAGCGGGCCGAAGAAAGATTAGAGTTCGAAGGACTCGAAAGACTGATAAAAGAGGGAAAAGAGTACATGCATTATCCGGTGGAATGGTACAAATTCAATACATTCCTCTTACAATACAACACCTTTACCAAAGAATGGACCGAGCAGGGAGATTACGAACAGTTAGCCCGCGCCGGAGCAGGAGCCGTATTGAAAGGTGACAGCCTGATCATCGTCAACGGTGAACTGAAGCCGGGTATCCGGACACCGCAGGTGAATTGCGCAGAGATTAAATAGTTCTACATAAAGTTTCTGAAAACAATCTGCCATCTGTCACCTCTTCCCATAAACTGCTATCAACCAACAAATATAAGGTTGCAGATACATTCTTTTCATCTGCAACCTTATCTGTCATCTGCCACCAACACAGACGCTCCGGATAAGAACTAACCCGAATATAGTATACAACTAACTTCAAAGTAATAAGGAACTAGTCTGAAAGTCCTTACCCATTAAAACTACCCTGTACAGGATAGTTACGCAAGGTGTACACCTTAATAAGCCAGGGTGTACAGGGTAATAATAAGGAGTTATGACCCGCGGATTAGTTTCTCCCTTAGTTGACGCTAAAAGATGCCAAGGTTGGATATAGTTCACCTCCGGTTTATATCATACCCGAACAAGGCGAAATCCCCTAGACACGGGTCATCCGGGAATACCTTCTTTAAGGCTTCGGTAATCTCGACGGCGGTTTTGAGGGTAGCATTCTTTTGTTCGGTCAATCCCAGTTCCAGCGAAATCTGATGGACGTGAGTATCTAAAGGGATGATTAACTCATGCGGTTTGATGGCTGTTTCCCAGATGCCGAAATCTACAATTCCGTCTTTTCGGACCATCCACCGGAGGAACATAGCGAGACGTTTACAGGCAGACGTCCCTGTCAGTACGGGAATCCCTTCAATTCCTGAGAAAATATCCTGTATCTTTGTCACCGGATTCGGATAAGGACTGGCAGACAAAGCATCTTCCAGCGAGTCATATTCTTCATAAATACTTTTCAGCCGGTCGCACAACTGACGTAGATGGGAGTAGGTGTAGAAACGGTAAAAAGTATCTCTCTTACCGTGTTCAACCGGATTTCCCGCCAAGTTCTTATACCCTTCATTCCTAATCCAACGGTAAGGACTAGGGCCCATTGCATCATGCAGTTCATTCGCTTTCCGGAGGATTAGTTCCCTGCGTCCGTAAGAAATCCAGGAAGTAATAAAAGCAGACACCTCAATATCCCTTTTCTCCGTGTACCGATGGGGAAACTGGACAGGGTCGTCCTTGATAAAACCGCTAACATTATATTCATTCGCCCACCGGCGGAGTTTTTCTTTTATTTCTTCATTCATTCTTTTTACCTGTATCAGTATCTTTCCTTTTCAATCGCTTTATATCTTCATCCAATTCCTTAATACTATTCAGACGTTCGGATGCACGCTGCACCTCTTTATATTGCGTATATTCCTGTCCGGCTTTTTGTACAGCCAACTGATGGGAAATACGTCCCGCATCTTCTAGAATACTTTTTTCATTCATAGTCAGAACCAGTTTCAACTTTTCTATCCAATCTTTCATATACAAGGGCTTATGAGCCATTGCCTGTGCTTCCGCGAAAGCTAAAAACTGTTCGACTATTAGTTTCAACATCTTTACTTCTTCTTCATTCAGATAGTTTTTACCAATAGCTATATCCGCTTTAAGAACTTTATCGGGATAGGTCGTAGAAGTCAATCCCATCATAGGTAACGACGCATTGGCCCGGTAATAAACCAATTCTGCGGCAGTTTTACCACAGACAGCCCAAAGTAACTTATTCTGTACTTCTTTATAAAAAGAAAGCGTCATCTCATCAGACGGGTCGTAATCGATACTTGTAGCATAAATATCTTTGATTTGCTGGTAAAAGACTCGTTCCGAAAGCCGGATTTCCCTAATACGTTCCAGCAATTCCTTAAAATAATTCATGGAAGAGCCTGTTTTGAAACGTTCGTCATTCAATGCGAAACCTTTAGTGATATAATCACGAAGCCGTTGAGTTGCCCAAATGCGGAATTGGGTACCTTGCTGTGATTTTACCCGATAGCCGACGGATATGATGACATCCAGATTATAGTAATTGGTATTATATTCTTTTCCGTCTTCGGCAGTTGTTCGGAAATTCCGAACAACTGCCGAAGAATCCAATTCTCCTTCTTCAAAGATATGTTTAATATGTTCACTTATGGTCGATTTGGACTTTCCGAATAAAGTACTCAACTGCGATTGTGACAGCCACACAGTTTCCCCCTCAAACAGAACATCCACTTTAATAGTTCCATCCTGTGACTGGTATATTAATATCTCGTTGTTATTATTTTTCTCATCCATGTTACTTCTTCTTCAGGAAATACTGCCGTTGTTCCTCCGGATAATGTTCGATGGCATAACGGAGAGCTGTGCGGGGGAGGCGTGTAGCGTGCTTTTCGAGAAAGTCGGTTAATGTTTCCCGGTCTTTTTTGCCGACTTCGCGGAGCATCCAGCCCACCGCTTTATGCATCAGGTCATGTGTATGCGTCATCAGCTTTTCTGCCAATGCCAATGTATCGGTATATTCGCGGTTACGGATGAATGTGACGGTAGAAACCATAGCAATCCGCTGCTCCCATAAACAGTCGCTATCCGCCAGTTCATATAATCGGGTACGGTCTTTATCCAGCAGGTAAAGACCTACCAGATGCGGGCAGGTAACGTCTACCAGGTCCCAATTATTGATGCGCCGGGCATTATCCAGATAGAAATCATACAATTTCTTACGGTCGGCCTCAGAGGCTTTCTTGAACTGCTCGACCACAATCAGCAGGGCACAAAGGCGGGCTTCATGGTATTCACTTTCAATCAATAGCTGCAACTCGGATAAAGGCGTCTGCTTATTCGCTTTTGCAATGCTGCGGGTGAGGGGAACGACCAGCCCGAGAAACACATCACCTTCGGCATACTCACCGGGCCCCGTCTTGAAAAAACGTTGCAGGAAAGCGGCCTTCTCCGGATTCGCCACCGAGAGAAGCTCGCTCAACACAAAAGCTGCCGTCATGGACGCATGACGCGTGACACAGGACGGTCGCCTTCCAGGAATCCGATTACGTTGTTGCAAACGGTACGTGCCATAACGATACGTACATCCATTGTCTGCGTGCCGATATGAGGCGTCAGTACCACATTTTCCATTTCCAGCAATTCGGGCAGCGGATAGTCGCCAAATTCAAATACATCCAGTCCGGCTCCATGAATCGTTCCGTCCTGCAAGGCCTTTACCAGCGCATGTTCGTCCACCAGCGGACCACGGGCGGTATTAATCAGTATAGCCGACGGTTTCATCTGCTTCAGTTCCGCTTCGCCGATGATATGGTAGGTATCGGGAGTATAAGGAGCATTCAGGGAGACAAAATCGGACTTCGCCAACAGCTCTTCCTTAGAGACGTACGTCACGTTCAGTTTCGTTTCTTCCTCCACGTAAAGTGGGCGGCGGTTATGGTAAATCACCTCCATACCGCAGGCATTCGCACGTTTGGCCAATGCCTTTCCGATACGTCCCATGCCGATGATACCGAGTGTCTGTCCGGTAATATTCACGCCAAGATTTTCGAGTACACCCACCTTCATCTCTTTGCCGAGCGTACGCAGTTTGCGGTCGCATTCGGTGATACGGCGGGCAGTATCGATCATCAGTCCCAAAGCCAGGTTAGCGGTAGGGGCGGTGACAGGGTCGGGAGTATTGGCTACGGTGATACCTTTTTCCAGGCAATACGCCACATCTATATTATTATAACCCACCGCGTAGTTGGCTACCAGCTTCAAATTCGGGGCATGATCGACCAGTTCCTTATTCACCGGAAAGTCGAACATGGAACATAGAACATCGTATTCCGGAATCATTTCCAACACCTCTTCATAAGTGAAATCTCTTCCTTCGGGAAAAGTCACGTCATAGTTACTTTCCAGCTCGGTAAACCCTTCGCGGAACATGTCGTAGGTTACTAATATCTTTGCCATAAGTCGTTACGTTTTATTATTCAGGCAAAAATACAAATCTATTGTTAATTAATTCCTATTTTTGCAGGTATAATATCAAAAAGCAGTGGATGTGATTAGTTATATTCATGTAAAAAAATAAATGAATCCTACCAACCCTGCTTTTTAGTTTAAGACAAATTATAACAACTAACATATGGTTCTGAACTACATCTGGATCGCTTTCTTTCTAATCGCTTTCGTCGTCGCGCTGGGTAAACTTATCTTTGCCGGCGATACGGCTGTCTTCACAGAGATTATCAATTCCTCTTTTACGTCTGCCAAGACCGGATTCGAGATATCGCTCGGACTGACCGGTATCTTGTCGCTCTGGCTAGGAATTATGAAGATTGGCGAAAAGGGGGGAGTCATCCAGTCGTTTGCCCGGTTGGGGGCACCGGTTTTCAGCAAGCTCTTCCCGGGCATACCGAAAGAGCATCCGGTGACAGGTTCTATCTTTATGAATATCTCCGCCAACCTGCTGGGACTGGACAACGCTGCCACACCGATAGGGTTGAAAACCATGCAGCAGTTGCAGGATTTGAATACAGAAAAAGATTCGGCCAGCAATTCGATGATCATGTTCCTTTGTATCAATGCATCGGGATTGACGCTTATTCCGGTCAGCATCATGATGTATCGGGCACAAATGGGGGCGGCTAATCCGTCGGATGTCTTTTTACCTCTTATGCTGGCAACCCTTACCTCTACATTAGTGGCCGTTTTAGCTGTCTGTATCAAACAGCGGATCAATCTGCTTCAGAAGAATCTGGTATTGTTCTTCGGTGGATTGGCTGTTTTTATCGGAGGACTGGTCTGGCTGTTCAATTCGTTGGAGCAGGAGCAGGTTTCCCTTTATTCGACCTTGTTTGCAAACACATTATTGTTTACGATCATCTGCGGATTCATTGTCAGTGGCATCCGCAAAAAGATCAATGTATACGATACATTTATCGAAGGAGCTAAAGAAGGATTCAAGACCGCAATAACGATCATACCATATCTGGTAGCTATCCTGGTCGGAATAGGTGTATTTCGTGCTTCAGGAGCAATGGATTTTATCATCGAAGGTATCCGGACAGGCGTAGGTGCTTTAGGCTTAAATACAGACTTTGTAGGTGGCCTGCCGACTATTTTGATGAAGCCGTTAAGCGGAAGCGGTGCACGGGGGATGATGCTGGATGCGATGAACACCTATGGTGCCGACTCATTTGTGGGCCGGTTGGCTTCCATCGTGCAAGGTTCGACGGATACAACGTTTTACGTGGTTGCACTTTACTACGGAAGCATAGGTATACGCAACACCCGTTATACTATTCCATGTTCTTTGCTGGCTGATTTGGCCGGGGTGATTGCGGCAATAGCTTTGACATATGTATTTTTTACCTGACAGGTTATTTCCGATTATCAAAATGTCACTACTATATCGGGCAAATCGGATTAATATGGCAGGTATTTGAAAATACTATACCGGGTAATATTTTTTAACATATCATTCAGAAAGATAAATAAGAATAATAATAGCATTATGACAATATCATTTTACGCGGAAGACATCGAACTTCCGGCCATCAAGAAAGAGGCTGTCAGTAACTGGATCAGAAAAGTTGCCGAAACATACGGTAAAAAGACAGGGGATATCAGTTACATCTTCTGTTCCGACGAAAAGATTCTGGAAGTAAACCGCCAGTATCTGCAACATGATTATTATACGGATATCATCACATTCGATTATACCAGCGGAAACAAGATATCGGGCGACCTTTTCATCAGCCTGGATACAGTAAAAACAAATGCGGAAAAGTTCGAAACTCCATACAACGAAGAACTGCATCGTACCATCATCCACGGAATCCTTCATCTATGCGGCATCAACGACAAAGGGCCAGGGGAGAGGGAGATCATGGAAGAAAACGAAAATAAAGCACTGGCTATTTTGCCGGAAGAGTGCCGGGAGAGTTAATCCCGGCATTTTTTCTTTTGCAACAAACAAATTAGTATGGGATATGATCTATTTTACTAACTCTTTCAGCTTCCCTTTTAATGAACCGGGGCCATATCCACTCCACATCTCCTGTACTGTCCCTTCCGGTGAGATCAATACATAGTGGGGGATACCTACTACCTTATAACGTGCAGCCAGTCCGGTACGACCGTTTTTCAATTCATTCCATTGGTTTCCCGTCATACTCTTTTCGGAAATAAATTTCTTCCAGTTTTCTTTACTATCACCACTAATGCTGACTACCGCCAATTTGTCTTTATATATCGCTGTTACTTCTTCCATCTCCGGAATGGATTGTACACAAGGGCCACATCCCATACTCCAGAAATCAAGTAAAATATATTGTCCTTTGAACTCAGAAAGATGATGAAGGTTTCCTTCCGAATCATACAAATCGCCATCGGCCATTTCATCACCGACATTCACTTCCGCTCCCAAATTCATATATTCAGTAATATTTTTCCCTGCCGGGGTCTCTCTGTCAGCCTCAGACAATCGGGCATACAACGCTTTAATTTCAGGAATATACGGATTTTCTTTATCCCATTGCAAACGCGAAGCATGCAGTAAATATTTATCCAGCCATACAGACGATACTGGGGCTGTACTTAGATAATCAAGTTCTTTCTTCAAAATTATTTTTTCCAAAGGCTCCTTTAATTTACGGAGAGAATCCACCTGTTTCCAATCAGCCCGCTGAAGTTCTTCATTATCGGCATGTTCCTGAAACATTGTACGCAGCAAGTCATACTCGTCTGCAGTATATTTCAACACCTCCAACTGTTCGGGAAAAGAAGCTTCCACAAAACGGTTTTCTTCAACCTGTTCTGGCAGATCGCTTTCCACCTTCCAAGTCTTTAATAATTTATCATTTCCTGTTACCTTTATATATTTACCGGGGGCAGTCCAAACATTTATCCAAAGACCGGGAAAGCCTCTACTGCTGGACATCAAATATAGTTCACGCTTTCCGGACGTAATCGTATCGTGCAATGAAAACTCACCATTGATAAGCGTATCTTTCATTATCTCCTTTATTAATTGGCCTTCCGATACACAAAGTTCGATAATGGCGCTATCAGATACATTTTCAAGATATCCCTGAATTAAAAATTCATTTGCTGGAACAGAAGGACGATGGGAACAAGCCCCTGTTAACAGCAATGCACATAATGGCAAAGATAGCTCATACTTTTTTTTCATATCCTATTTTCCATTTAAAATCCAAACAAAGTTGGATAATTCATTATTAATTAACTTTTATAATTTATCTTTGTATCAGGATGTTAAGAGGAAGTAGGCTCTGCTGAGGAGCAACCT